>DATEPQ010000171.1:0-4264 GCA_035273125.1 Gaiellaceae bacterium | reverse complement strand
CGCGCAGGCTCCCGCCGCGCTCGATGCGCCAGGTCCACATCGTGGCGACGGAAGTCATGGCCGCAGGGTAGGCAGACCCTGCGCAAGCGTCAAGCCGCGAAGACGTGGCCCGCGTCCTCGAGGATGTCGGCGGCGCGGCCGAGGTCGGAGGAGCGCACGAGCACGTAGTCCGACTCGAACGTCGAGATCACGAAGATCGGCAGCTCCGCCTCCGCGAGCGGCACGACGAGCGAGGCGACGACTCCGGCCAGCGAGAAATCGAGCGGACCCATCACCTCGAGCACCGTCCAGCCGCGGTCCACGCTCTCGCCCTCGGGCACGTCATGGTCGCGGCAGACGACGGAGACCTCGTGGTCGGTGCGGGTGACCGACCGGAAGGGGCCCTTGTCCACCCAGTCCGGCAGGTCGGAGCCGGGCTGAAGGCGGACGACTGCGTAGCTGTCGGGAAGCGTCCGCAGATTCAACGGGTGGACGCTATCGCGGAGCGGCGCAGAACGCGCAGGTAGTGTCCCGCCGCCATGCCGCTTCCCGAGCTGCTCGAGCGCCTCCTCACGACGCCCGGCCCGTCCGGCCAGGAACGTGCCGTCGCCGCCGTCTGGCGAGACGCCGCCGCGCCCGTCGGCGAGGTCTCGTCGAATGTCCTCGGCAGCTCGTGGGTACGCGTCCCCGGCACTGCGGGCGGACCGACGCTCGCGGTCGTGGGGCACATCGACGAGATCGGCGCCGTCGTCACCCACCTCGGCGACGACGGCATCGCCGCCGTCCGGCCCGTCGGCGGCTTCAACCCGGCCGTCATGGTCGGCCAGCGCGTCGACGTGCTCACGCGGGACGGCCCGCTGCCCGGCGTCGTCGTCGCGCGCGTGCACAAGCGACGGCGCGGCCAGGGCGAGGAGCGGAAGGCGATCGAGTACGAGGATCTCTTCCTCGACGTCGGCGTCAAGGACGGCGACGAGCTGAAGCGGCTCGTTCGTCCCGGGGATGCCGTGTTGTGGCACGGGGCGCCGGTGGCGCTGGCCGGCAACCGCGTCGCCTCGCGCGCGTTCGACAACCGGATCGGCTGCTACGTCGCGCTCGAGGCGGCGAGGCGGCTGGCGGAGCAGGGTGGGGCCCCCGGCGACTTCATCGCGGTCGCCGCGGTGCAGGAGGAGGTCGGCGACTTCGCGGGCTCCCGCACGACGGCCTACGCCACCGAGCCGCAGGTCGCGATCGCGGTCGATGTCACGCATGCGAACGACGTCCGCGGCGGCGAGCCCGAGGACGAGGGGAAGGTCATCCTCGGCGGCGGCCCGTCGCTGTCCCGTGGCCCCTCGATCCATCCGGCCGTGTTCGAGCTCCTGTACGAGACCGCGGAGGCCGAGAAGATCCCGTTCGTCGTCGAGGTCTCGCGCGGCACCACGAGCACGGATGCCGATGCCGTCTACCTCAGCCGCCACGGGATCGCGACGGGCCTCGTGTCCGTGCCGCTCCGCTACATGCACTCGCCGGTCGAGACCGCCGACCTCGAGGACGTCGAGCGGGCCGTCCAGCTCATCGTCGCCTTCGCACTCAGGCTCGACTCCGGACTCGACCTCGCGGGCTAAGTTGACAGCGTGAGCAGGAGCGTCATCGTCTCGGCCGTTCGGACCCCGTTCGGGAAGCTCAACGGCGGCCTCGCCGCGTATCCGGCGACCGAGCTCGGGGCGATCGCGATCCGGGCCGGCCTCGAGCGCGTCGGCCTCGAGGCTCGCGAGGTCGAGTACGTGATCATGGGCCAGGTGCTGCAGGCCGGCGCCGGGCAGGCTCCGGCGCGGCAGGCGGCCGTCGGCGCGGGGATCCCGGTCGACGTCCCCTCCGACACGGTGAACAAGGTCTGCGCCTCCTCGATCCGCGCGGTCGAGATCGCCGACTCGATGATCCGGGCCGGCGACGTCGAGCTTGTCGTGACCGGCGGGATGGAGTCGATGACGAACACGCCGTACGCGCTGCCGAAGGCGCGCCGGGGCTACCGGATGGGCGACGGCACGCTGCTCGACCTGATGATCTGGGACGGGCTCCGTTCGACCTTCGACGAGCTGCACATGGTGCAGCAGGCGGCGAAGGTCGCCCGCGAGCTCGGCGTCTCGCGCGAGGAGCAGGACGGCTGGGCACTGCGCTCGCACGAGCGCGCCGCGGCGGCGCAGGACGCCGGCCGCTTCGACGACGAGATGGTTCCCGTGGGCGAGGTGGCGGCCGACGAGTCCGTGCGCCGCGACACCACTGCCGAGAGGCTCGCCGCGCTCAAGCCCGTGATGGATCCGGAGGGAACGGTCACCGCGGGGAACGCGCCGGGCGTGAACGACGGTGCTTCCTGCGTCGTCGTGTGCTCGCAGGAGTTCGCGCAACGGCGTGGGCTCGAGCCGCTCGCCACGATCGTCTCCCAGGGCTACGTCGCGGACGAGTTCGCGTGGCTCGCGCGCACTCCGGCGAACGCCGGTGCGCAGGCGCTCGAGAAGGCGGGCAAGTCGATCGGCGACGTCAAGCGCGTCGAGGTGAACGAGGCGTTCTGCTCGGTGGCGCTGAACTCGCTCGCGATGCTCGGGGCCGACCCGGAGACCGCGAACGTCAACGGCGGCGCGGTCGCGCTCGGGCACCCGATCGGCGCGAGCGGCGGCCGGATCCTCGGCACGATGGTGCACGACCTGCGCCGCAACGGCGGCGGGCTCGGCCTCGCCGCGATCTGCTCCGGCGGCGGCCAGGGCGACGCGCTGCTGATCGACGTCTGAGCCGATCACTCTTCCGATCGTTGACCCGCAGCGTTGCGGGCGCCAAGATGCGGGAGAAGGAGGAACCGGTGGGGGACACGGACGAGCTGCTGCGGCTCGAGTACGAATCGGCGTCGCGGCTGCTCGGGAATCTCACCGAGATTCGCTTCAAGCTGCTCGCGCTCGTGCCCTCGCTCACCGGCGCGGTCGTGGCGCTCATCTCGCCGGGACGAAGCGGCGTCGAGCTCCTCGCGATCGGGGGACTCGGTCTGGCGGCTACCTCCGGCGTGCTCGCGTACGAGCTGCGAAACGGCGAGCTCTACCGGCGTGCCGTCGAGCGCGTCAGCCGGCTCGAGTCCGTCCTCTTCTCCGGCGGGTCGCTCCTCGGGGACGAGGAGCGCAGTCCGAAGCTGTTCGGCCTGATCCCGGCCTCGCATCACCTCGGAGTCGGCCTCGTGTACGGCGCCGCTCTCGGCGGCTGGGTCTACCTCGTCGTGTGGGGCGCGCTCGTGGCCGCAGGCGCGCATGCGCATTCGCAGGCGATCGGGGTGGTCGTCGGCGCAGCCGCTGCGCTCGCGGTCGCGCGGGAGGTCGCCGTCGCCCAGCGCAAGGATCCGAAGCCCCCGGCGGCGACCACCGCTCCACGCGAAGCCTGAGCAGCCGGACCTCGCGGGGGCGCCGCCGCGTATGAGCGGTGTCACCCGAAGGAGGAAGCCATGCGCAGGCTCTCGCTCTGCCTTGCCGTCGCCGCCGCAGCGCTCGCCGCCGCTCCCGCCGCACACGCCGACGGGCCGATGTTCGTCACGCAGGACGGCACCGGGGTCGGGCACGGCTCCCTGCGCTACGTCGCGGTCAACGCCACGACGGGCCGCGACACCGACCTGGTCGAGGTCTCGACGAGAAGCCATTCGGTCGGCCCCGCGCTTCGCATCCCGGGCGAGTGGGGGCTGCCGTACACCGCCGCCGGCGCCGAGGGCCTCTCACATGACGGCCGCACGCTCGTCCTGGGCAGGGCGGGAATCGGACTCTCGTCGCCGAGCAGGTTCCTCATCGTGGACCCGCAGCACTTGCGCGTCGTCCGCACGATCGCGCTCGACGGGTACTTCACGTACGACGCGCTCTCGCCGGATGCTTCGAAGCTCTATCTCATCCAGTACACGCACGGGCGGTCGCAGGACACGAGCCGCTACATCGTGCGCGCGTACGACATGCGGGCGAACCGGCTGGTGCCCGGGAAGATCGCGGCCCGGGACGAGGGCGAGAACGAAAAAGCCATGGCCGGGTATGCCATGACTCGGACGACGAGTGCCGGCGGCCGCTGGGTGTACACGCTCTACCAGAAGCCGTCCGGCGAGCCGTTCGTGCACGCGCTCGACACGGTGCGCGGTGTTGCCTACTGCATCGACCTCCCCGAGAATCGCGGGCTCGGCAACATCGTCCTCACTCTGCGGGACCACGACCGGACGCTCGTTGCGCACTGGCGCAGTGGGCGCCCGTGGCTTCGGGTCGCCGTAGCCAGCTGGCAGATCTCGTATCCCCGCCCC
>DATEPQ010000170.1:0-11746 GCA_035273125.1 Gaiellaceae bacterium | reverse complement strand
CCGCCGACCCGTCGGGCAGGGGCACCTGGGTGGAGGTTGCCCACGAGTTCTCCAGGTAGGGCGAGTTGTTCGGGTTGGCGAGCACCGAGATCGCGTTGTTGAGGCCGGCTTCGGCGAGCGAGTTCGCCGTCTGCACCGCCTTCTGGTAGCTGGAGTTCCGCTGGTTCGAGCTCGTGAAGATGATCACGGTGCTGAGCGCGATCGCGAGCACGAAGAGGACGAGCAGCGTCAGCACGAGCGACTGCCCGCGCTCGCCGGCGAATCTCCGGACGGGCATCCGCGCGCTCACGGTGTCGCCGCCGAGTTCCGCGCCATCACCGTGTCGCTCAGGGTGTAGACGCCGTTGTTGGTCGAGAGATTCGCGTCGACCGGGAACGACACCGCGAGCAGAGGGCGCCGGCCACTCGTGGTCGAGAGCGCGAAGTCCGCGTTCAGCTTCAGCTGGTCGGCCTTCTTGACGCCGGTGCTGTAGCTGCACGTCGTTCCCGTCTGCCGGTAGAGCCCGAAGGGGGCGGCACCGGTGGAGGAGTCGGCGCACCACGTGACGTTGCTCGTCGCGACGCCCGCGCTGCAGGCGGAGGCGAACACGACCTTGGCGCCGTAGACGCCCGAGGCGAGGGACGTGCTCGACGCAGGAGTCGCGTACACCTGCGGGGCGACGCACGAGGTGCGGATGTCGCGCCGGATGCTCGTCAACGCGAGCCGCGCGTTCTGCTGCGCCTGGAACCGCTGGTCCAGATCCGTCTGCGCGTGGAGGCCGGCGACGAAGACGGTGGTCACGGCCGCCATGACGAAGCTCAACATCGCCATGACGGTCAGCATCTCGATGAACGTCTGGCCCTCCTCACGGGCGAGCCGTGCGCGGATGCGCGCACCCATCGGCCGGCTACCTCGAGTGCGCGTGCCGGAGCCGCCGGATCAGGCTCGCTCCGTACGGCGACCGGTCCTGGGGCTTGCCGAGCTCCGGGGCGTTCCCGCGCGAGAGCCAGACCGTGATGGTCGGCGCTCCCGTGTCGATCACGCGCGTACCGGGCTTCGGCTGCTGGGCGGCGACGACGTTCGCCGGATAGCCGTGGATGGAACCCCTCACCTTCCAGCCGAAGCCGCCGTCCTCGAGCGCTCCGGACGCGAACACGAAAACCTGGCCGCGGACGTCGGGGACGCGCAGCACTTGCCGCTTGGCCGCGTGCACCGCGGGCTTGTGGGCGACGGGCTTGTCGGCGGCGAGGCTGATCGTCGCGCTCACCAGCAGGCCGGCAGCGGCGACGGCCGTGAGGCGGGGAAGCGTGAGGATACGCCGGGACACGCCTCGTGCATCGGAACGTTGGAACACGTCCAGCACCCCTCTAACGGGTGAAGTAGACGACATCGGAGGTGAATGCGGTGGGCCCGGCGCCCGGGGTGAACGCCGTCACGCTCCCCGACTGTGGGGCGGCCGCGGCTGCGCCGCCGACGATGCGCCTCGCACCCTCGTATCTGGAGGCGAACCAGCTCTCGCTGAGGCTGTCGATCTCGACGGCCGCGCCCGTGTGCGGGGCGTCGATGAAGTCCCCGTAGCCGAGGTAGATCCCCACGTGGTCGAGCCCGTTGAAGAACACGAGGTCTCCGGGCTGCAGCTGGTCCTTCGCCACCGGGACGGCCCCCGGGTAGTTCCACTGCGAGACGGTGTAGTGCGGGAGCGAGATCCCGACCTGCGCGTACACGTACTGGACGAGGCCCGAGCAGTCGAAGCCCGTGGCCGGGCTGGCTCCGCCCCATTTGTACGGGATACCGAGGTACTGCAGCGCGATCGAGACGACCCCGCCGGCCGGTTGCGAGCCGGCACCCGAGAAGATGCTCGAGAGGAGCGCCGGCGAGGGCGCACTGTTCGCCTGCTCCCGGTACTTGCCGAGTTGCGTCGTGGCGGCATCGAGGCGCTTCTGGAGCTCGTGCACGCGCGCGTCGGCCGCCTGGCGGCGGACGCCGAGCAGGACCGCTCGCTTCTGCGCGTCCAGCTGGCTCGTGAGGAGCCGTGCGGTGCCGGCGAGGTGGAGGAACCGCCGCTCGGCGCGCGCGAGCCGCTCGGCCTTGGCGCGGGCGGTGTCCAGTTGCGCGTGCGACGCCGAGACCTGGCTCCGGGCGGAAGCGATCTGCGCCTTCAGCGGATCGGCCGAGAACGCGATTCCGTCGGCTCCGCCTCCCTGCGCGTAGAGGCTCGCAAGCCCGAGAACCTCGTTCACGTACCAGCTGGCGTGGTTGTAGCAGTAGACCGCGCGCGCGATGTCGAACTGTCCCCCGCAGCCGACGAGGTATCGCGCAGCGCTGAAGATCGCGTCCGCGGGGCTGTTCGGATCGGCGCGGCCGTCTCCGTTCGCGTCGATTCCCCAGCGAGCCCACGTCGAGGGCATGAACTGCATCCAGCCGACCGCTCCGGCCGAGCTCGGGCCGAGGTTCGCGCCGAAGTTGGTCTCGACCTTGTTGATCGCGGCGAGCACCTCCCACGGGATTCCGTAGGCGTTGCCGGCGGCCTGCCAGATGGGGCGGAGGGCGGCGAACGAATGCGGCCCGGCCGGCGTCGCCTGCGCGCTCGTGAACGTCACCACGCTGCCGCCGGAGCTCGCCTGGTGCGGCTGCGCGACACGGAACGTGTCCGCGCCCGCCGGGCCCGAGAGGGTAAGGGCGAACACGAGGCCTACCCCGAGGAGGGCGAGAAGACGTCTCATGGCTACTGCTGGCCGGCGACGCGGAGCCTCGGCAGCTCCGTAACCTCGTCGGCCGTCTCGCTCGCGGTCGCCTCGGGCTCGGCGTCCTCGGCCGTATCCGGCTCGATCCCGACATCGGCGACCGCCTCGACGGCCTGCTGCTTGACGGCGCGGTCGAGCGCGATGAGGAAGTCGTGGCGATTCGAGGCGGCGTTGGCGGCGACCTCGCGGTCGACCTTCTCCTCCAGGACGAGCTGGATCAGCGCCTTGCTGAAGGTCTGCATCTGGAAGAAGTCGCCTTCCGCGATCGCCTCGGTGATCTCGTCGGGCTTGTTGTCGCGGATCAGGTCGGCGATCCGGGCGTTCCCGATCATGATTTCGACGGCCGGAATGCGTCCGCCGCCAATGCGCGGCAGCAGCCGCTGGCTGATCACGCCGCGGAGGACGCCGGCGAGGATGGAGCGGATCAAAGGCTGCTTGACGGCCGGGAAGAACTCGACCATCCGCCCGATCGTCTCGGAGGCATCGACCGTGTGCATCGTCGAGAGGACGAGGTGGCCCGACTCTGCAGCGGCCAGAGCGGTCTCGGCGGTCTCCGCGTCGCGGAGCTCGCCGATGAGGATCACGTCCGGATCCTGGCGGAGGCCTCGCCTCAGCGCCTGGGCGAACGACGCCGTGTCGAGCCCGACTTCCCGCTGGTTGACGATGCAGCCGTGGTCGCTGTGCACGATCTCGATCGGATCCTCGATCGTCACGATGTGCTGCCGGCGCGAACGGTTCATGTGGTCGATGATCGCCGCGAGCGTCGTCGTCTTTCCGGAGCCCGTGGCGCCGGTGACGAGGACGAGCCCGCGGTGCTCCTCGGCCAGGCGCCTGACGCCGGCGGGCAGCGAGAGATCACCGAAGTCCGGAACCTCGCGGGGAATCACGCGGAAGGCGATCGAGATGGAGCCGCGCTGCCGGAAGCCGTTGACGCGGAATCGCGGCAGGCCCTCCGGCGCAAATGCGCTGTCGAGCTCGCCCGTCTCGAGGAACGTCTGGAGCCGCTTGGGCGTCTCCGCGCAAACCTGCTCCAGTGCGAGCTCGAGGTCGCGCTCGCTCAGCTGGGCCTCGCCCTCGAGCTCGCCGAGACTGCCGTCGCGGCGGACGATCGGGGGACGTTCCACCTTCAGGTGGATGTCACTGGCGCCAAGCTCGACGGCGCGGCGGAGCACGAGTTCGAGATCCATCGGCAGCCTCTCAATCGGCCCGCTGCGACACCGGCTTTAGCCCGTATCCCCCGGACGAGGGGAGGCGGTTCATCCGGTCGGCCGCTGGGACGAGACGACCGGCGCTTCGCAGCGCCACAACTGGCGGTTGGGCCGCGCCGAGACGAGTGCACACGACTTGTTCGTGAGATCGGGGAAGCCGTCGAGGCGCCCCTTCGAGCAGCTCTGCAAGGTCGGGTCCTGCCTGCCGTTGACCACGGCGGGGCTGCAGGTGCTGAGCAAACCGGCGTCCCGCAGGACGCGACCGTCCCGGATGGCAGCCATCAGCCCGATGGCAAGCGCTCCCACGATCAAGATTTTCAGCAGCATCGTCTCTCCTAATTCGTCCGCACGTCAAAGTCGGCACGGCGCTCGCCTGCGCCGATCCCTCCTTCGGACGAACTAGGAGGGTTCGACGAAACGCAAGCTGGGCCGGCGGCGCACGCTGCTCGCCGCTGAGCAGCGTCCTCAGTCGCGCAAATAGCGCTGCCATTCGCGCTCCCTGCGTCCTTCAGCGAACGACCATCGCACGCCGACGACGAGCGACGTTCCGCCGAACCCTCCCTACCGCGCGATCAGGGCCTCGAGCTCCCGCTCGAGCTCGGCGAGCTCGTTGCCGTGCCTTCCGAGGCCGCCGCCGAGCTCGTCGAGCGTGTGCTCGAAGCGCTCCCGCTCCGCGGCGACGAGCTCCACGAGACCGTCACGTTCGGCCTCGAGCTCCCGGATCCGCTGCCCCAGCTGCTCCGCGTTGCGGTGGGCTGCCTCCGCCTCGCGCGAGAGCTGCGTCGCGAGGTTGGCGAGCGCCCGGCGGTGCTCCTCGAGCTCGAAAGCGGTCGCAGCCAACTCGGCCTCGAGCTCCGCGATGATGTGCTTCTTGCGGCGCCAGCGCGGCGGCTGCGGGGGGGTGGCCGGATCCGGTGCCTCCTCGCTCAGCGAGACGGCGGCGGTTGCCTCCTCGGTGCGGCCGGCGAGAATCGCCACCGCACCGACGAAGGCGGCGAGGCAGATGCCCGCGGCGTAGAGCACGCCCGGGAGGCCGCGCACGATCAGGAAGGCGGCCGCGGCAGTCGCGGCGCCCACGCCGGCAGTGCCCGCGGCTGCGAGCGTCCGTGCCGGCGCGCTTCTCACTGCAGGTGACCGCCCTGGATGATCGCCGCGAGCTCCTGCGTCTTCGCGAGGGCTCGCTCGAGGCGGTTGTTGCGGTCGGCCAGGTCGTGCCGGAGGCGGTCGACGGCCTCCTGGTCGCGGAGCCGTTCCAGGCGGACCCGCTGGAGCTCGGTCTCGAGCTCCTGCACGCGCTGCTCGCGGGCGCCCATCTCGCCGCCGAGCTCCTGCAGTTTGTTGCGCAGATCCTGCAGGCGCGTCGCCTCGGTGTCGAAGGCGGTGAGGACGCGCTCCAGGGAGCGTCCCCAGACCGGTGCCGCGGCGGCCGCTCCGTTCGTGACCTGGTCGGTGCTCGGCGGGGCGACGGCCGCCATGGAGGCGGCGTCGAGCAGGGAGGCCAGCGTGGAGGTCTTGACGACGCCGATGTCGACGGCGCCGGAGAAGTGCTCGCGGATGCCCGCGATGCGCTCGGGAGTGGCGTCCGCCAGGGCGACGCGGACGTTGCCGTCGCCGCAGCGGACCGGAGCCGCGCCGATGCGGGCGAGCTCCTCGCCGCCGACGCGGGCGGCAGATTCGCTGTCGATCAGGAGTGGCTCGTCGTCGAGGTAGGGAAGCTCCCAGCTGCGCGCGGTCGCGATCGCCGCGCTTCGCTCGTCGCCCGGCTCGACGCGCTGCTCGTCGTCGAATGTCGTCTCGGTCTCGTGCTCGAAGTAGTAGTCGTCCACTGCAGGCCTCCAGTTGGCTAACTCGTGAGTTATCGGCGTCCGTTGCGGCGTTCTTTAGGCGTCTAGCGCCGCACAGCGTGTTCAGGCAGCCCGTGCTCGTTGCGATATGCGCCTATTAGGCGCGGAGCGCCTCAGACCTGCGCGAGATAGACGCAGACGTCGCCGCCGGGAAGGGTGCGGCCGCTGCGGACGACCTCGAAGAGCAGCGGCTCGTCCCGGTCGGGCACGTCGAGCTCGACCCGCTGGCCGGCCCGAGGCGGCACGCCCTTCTGCGGGATCAGCTCGTAGCCGTTCGGGCCGGGGACGAACAGGGAGTAGTCGATCTCCTCGGGCCCGGTCGCCGTCTCGGTAGCCGGCTCGGGCCCTTCGGCCTCGGGCTCGGCGTCCCCCGGCACGTCCGCGGTGGCCGCGACCACGGGCTCCTCCGGAGGCTCGTCGGCACCCGAGACGAGCTCGGCCGCCAGCTCCCGAATGGCGTCGAGCGCCTCGAGCAGCCGCTCGGAGTCGACCTGAAGCTGCGCCTCGCGGGCGTCGGAGGCGTTGGCCGCGGCCGCGAGCTGCTCGATCGACGAGCCGAGCTCCTCCTCGAGCATCGTGCGCTGAGCGAGGAGGCTCTCTCGCTCGGCATGGTGGCGATCCTGTTCCTCGGCGAGCAGCTTCGACCGCTCCTCGGCCTCGGCCTGGGCCTCGGTGGCGACGACCCGCAACTCCTCGAGCTCGGCCACGAAACGGTCGCGCTCGGCCTCGAGCGCGATCTGCGACTCGCGCACGCGCTCGGCCCGCTGCAGCAGCTCCCGCGCGTCCGCAAGCTCGGCCGTCAGGGTGGCACGCTCCTCGGTGAGGGCGCCGAGCTCGGCCTCGGAGCGCTCCTTCGTCTCGGCGAGTTCCGCCCGAAGTTGCTGCACCTGGTCGCGAAGTTCGTCGCGCTCCTCGGCGGCGGGGCCGACAACGGCGAGCCGCTCGAGGACGCCACCGAGCTCCTCCTGCAGCCGCTCGCTCTGCGCGGCGAGCTCGTCGCGCTCCTCGGCGTGCCGCTCCTGCTGCTCGGCCAGCCGGCGCTCGTGCTCGGCAGTCGACGCCTGCGACTCCGCCAGTGCCGCGCGGAGCCCGTCGAGCTGCTCCTCGTGTGCGCTCCGGGTCTCGGCGAGCGTGGACTCGACTGCTTCGATCTCCGTGCGAAGCCTGTCGCGCTCCTCGGCGGCGTGACCGGCGGCGGTGAGCCGCTCGAGCGCTTCCTCGAGCTCCTGCCGGCTCCGGTCGCGCTGGGCGGCGAGCTCGTCCCGCTCGCCGGCGTGCCGCTCCTGTTCCTCGGCGAGCCGGCGGTCGTGCTCGGCGGCCGAGGACTGTGCCTCGGCGAGGGCGGTGTGGAGGCGCTCGAGCTCGGCGGCGACCTCGTCGCGCTCCTCCTGGAGCCGCGCGAGCTCCTGCTCCCGCTCGTTCCCTGTCTCGGCAAGGGCGGTTTGCAGGTGCTCGATCTCGATGGTGGCGCGCTCGTGTTCCTCCTGCAAGCGGCACAGGTTCTGCTCGTGCGTCGTCTGCGCCTCGGCCAGGGCGGCCTCGAGCCTCTCGACGTCGGCCAGGAGCCGCTCTTGCTCGGCGGTCGAGGCCTGAAGGCGCTCGAGCTCGGCGCTGGCGTGCGCGTGCTCGTCGCGCAGCTCGGCCAGCTTCTGCTCGTGTGCGGCCTGCGTCTGTGCGAGGGCGTTCTCGAGCTTGTCGACGTCGGCGAGCAGTCGCTCCTGCTCACCCGCTGCGGTGCGAGCTTCGGCGAGGGCCTCTTCGAGCCGCTCGATCTCCCGGCGTAGCTGCTCCAGCTCGGCGGGATCGCCTTCGACGGGCGGGCTCTCGGCGATGTCCTCGGGCGCGTCCTCCTGCGGCTCCGGCTCGGTCTCGGGCTCATCGAGCTCCACGACTTCCTCGGGCTCTTCGGGCTCGTCGACTTCTTCGAGCGCTTCGGCCTCCACGACTTCCTCGGCCTCCGCACTCTCGTCCGGCTCGGCCTCCGCCGGGACGGCCTCGAGCTCGGGCTGCAGCTCCTCGACAGGATCGGCTTCGAGCTCGGTCTGCTCCAGGACGGCTTCGGCCTCGGCCGGTTCCTCGCTCGGCGCCAGGTCTGGGCGCGGGGGCGGCGCGACGGCCGTCGGCGCCAGACGAAGCTTCGGCAGGAGGGTGTTGCCCGTCTCCTCCGGCTCGGCCACGTCCTCGACAGGCGGGGCACCGAGCGCATACCCGTACTCGGTCCGCAGGGCGCCGCCGCTCTGCATCGCCAGCGCGTGCGCGACCGCGGCGCCCGAGGCGAAGCCGAGCTCGACGATGATCTGGCCCAGGGGGCGCTTGGACTGCTGCTGCACCTCGAGCACGGTGGAGAGCTGTTCTTCGCTGATCAGCCCGAGCTCGGTCATTAGCTCGCCGAGCTGGCGCTGCGGCATGCGCTCTCTCTCGGAAGAGGCGCTCATGCCCTATTCCCGACCGGCCGCAGTGAAGTCACGCGGCCTATATCGGCGCCAGAAGTATCGAACTTGAATGCAGCGGTCCCCGAGCCGAAAACGCTTGTTCGAGGGATGGCTGCCGGCGGCCGTCCGGCCGACGATTGGCTTCAGGACAACTGCGGCGTCCGACCAGTACCGCGAGTGGAGGAGGAGCGCCGCATGTCCAGCACCATCGAGGAGACCTTCGCCCCGAGCGACAGCCTGCTCGAGGTCGAGTACGACGTGATCCGTCGCGAGACCGAGCGCCGCGAACTTGCCCGCGACGTCGAAGCGCAGCACGAGCGGCTGCACACCCTGCGAGCGATCGTGCTCGAAGAGCTCACGAAGCAGCGCCGCGTCGCGATGCCGCGGTGGCCCAGCGGGCCGAAGGTCGTCGCGTCGCTCGTCGACGAGGACGACTGGTGGTCGAAGATGCTCGGGAAGAACAAGGCGGCGTAGAGCTCTCAGCCGCGCCCCGCGGTGGGGGAGCCAGGGACGCCTGGTTCCCCCGGCGCGTCTAGCGTCCGGATCAGGGCGGCGCCGAGGTCGTTGTCGTCGTCGTCGGCGTCGTCGTTGTCGTTGTGGTCGTCGTGGTGGTCGTGGTGGCGGTCGTGGTCGGAGGCGGCGTGGTCGTCGTCTGTCGCGTTGTCGTGACCTGCGTCGTCGTGTGCACGGTCGTCGTCTTGTGCGTCGTCGTCTTCTCGGTGGTGGTGGTCTTCTTGTGCTTGTGCTTGTGCTTCTTGTGTTTCTTCTGGTGGTGCTTCCTGTGGTTGCAGCCGTCCTGCTTCTTGGCGTCGCGCCAGCTTCGTGCGAACTGGTAGCGCCCGCACCACGGCTTGTACGGCGGATCTGCCTCGGCGGCGAACTGCTCGACCGGTTGACCCTGCAGCGCACTCGTCATGTACGTGTGCCAGATCTGCGCCGGCAGCGTGCCGCCTGTGACGCCCGCTAGCCCGTGCACGCCGCGCATCGGCCGCTCGCGGGTCGGATAGCCGACCCAGGTGATCGTGGTGAGCTGAGGCACCCAGCCGGCGAACCAGGCGTCCGCGAAGCTGTCGGTCGTGCCGGTCTTACCGGCCGCGGGCCGGCCCGCGAGCGCCGCGGCGGTGCCCGTCCCGGCCTTGACGTTCGCCTCGAGAACCTTGGTGACCGCGGCTGCGACTTTCGGGTCGACGATCTGCTTCCCCCTCGACTTGGACGCGTTCTCCGTGTGTCCGTCGGGAAATACGACCTTCGTCAGGATGCTGGGGTCGTGCCAGACTCCGCCGTCCGCGAGCGTCGCGTAGGCGGTCGCGAGGTCGAGCGGGCTGACGGCATTGACTCCGAGGCCGATCGTCGGCACGGGCTTGAGCGTCGACTGGACTCCCATGCTGTGTGCGAGGTCGGCGACCGGCTTCGGCCCGACGTCGAGCGTGAGCCGGGCGTACACGGTGTTGTCCGAGAGGAGCGTCGCCTGCGTGAGCGGGATCCGGCCCGAGTACGTGTGCTCGTAGGTCTGGATGCGGGTGCCGTCGCGCTCGAGGAAGGGAGCCGACAGGTACTTCGTCGAGTACGGGTTGATCTTCCGCTCCACGGCCTTCGTGAGCACGAACATCTTGAATGTGGATCCCGCCTGCCGGTGGCCGTCGACCGGGAGGTCGTAGGAGATGCGTTTGCCTTTCTGGGCGATCGCCATCGCCCGTATCTGCCCGGTCTTGGGGTCGATCGAGACGATCGAACCTGCGGGGTCGCCCTTCCGCCCGAGCGTGCCGATGATCGACTTCGTCGCCTGGGTCTGCAACTTCGCGTCGAGCGTCGTGAAGATCCGCAGGCCGCCGCGACGCACTCGCTCGGCGCCGTACTCGTTCACGAGCTGATTCGTGATGTAGTCGGTCAGGTACGACTCGCCGGACACCCCCGGCGTTCGCTGTGGGTCCAGGCCGAGCGACGCGTGCACCGCCCGTCGATAGCGGCCACGGGTGATGTCTCCTGCGTCGAGCATGGCGCGTAAGACCTCCGCCCGCCGGGCCTTCGCCGCATCCGGTTTGTTGAGCGGGTCGTATGCCGACGGCGCCTGGGGGAGCCCCGCGAGCAGTGCCGCCTGCTCGAGCGTCAGATCCTTCGCGTGCACGCCGAAGTAGGTGTGCGCGGCTGCCTCGACCCCGTACGCCCGCTGCCCGAAGTAGATGTCGTTGAGATACGTGGCAAGGATCCGGTCCTTGCTCCATTGTTTGTCGAGCTGGACGGCGAGGCAGCCTTCCCTGATCTTGCGGCCGATCGACTGCCGCGGGGTGAGGTAGAGGTTGCGGATCAGCTGCTGCTCGATCGTGGACCCGCCCTGCTCGATCCCGCCCGACGAGACGTTGCTCTTCAGGGCCCGCACGATCCCGATGTAGTCGATGCCGTTGGTCGAGTAGAAGCGGCTGTCCTCGATGTCGACGATCGCCTTCCGCATCGCCGGGCTGACGCGCCGTAGCGAGACGGGCTGACGCACCCCGCTCGCGCCGAGCAGGCCGAGTCGGGTGCCGTCGCTGGAAACCAGGATGCTCGCCCGAGCCGCCCCGTGCGCCTCGAGGCCGTCGAGGCTGCACGAGTACCAGAAGAAGGGCCCGGCGACGGCGGTGCCGACCGCGTAGGCCCCGATGAGCACGACAACGCAGGCAGCAGCGATCTGGAGCCCCTGCTTCCAGCGGCCCCCCACGTTTGCGCGCGCGCCGTCTCCCATACGACGCTCTCTAAACGTCGCCGGCGATTTCTGGTTACGGCGTCAGCGTCCGAGCAGGCGTGCGAACAGGCGGCGCTTCGGCGGCTCGGGCTCCGGAGCGGGTTCCGGCCTCCGTTCGGGCAGCTCGTCCTCCGGCGGGAGCATGGATCGCGGCACGGCACCGCGCTCGCGCTGGGCCTGGATCGCGGCGTTCATCTCGTCGCGCTGCGACTCGTCGTCCACGGCCTTCAGGTACGCCGCAGAGGACGAGCCTCCTTTCGTACGCTCGCGGCGGCATGTGCTTCGACCTCGACTCAGAGCCGCCCGTCCCGCGCATCTCGGGCGCGGCCGTCTCGCACGACGACCTCGTCCTCGAGGCCGAGGACGGCAACAGGTTCGCGGCCTTCCGCGCGCTTCCGGACGGAGACGTCTCGACGGGCGTCGTGATCCTGCCGGACGTGCGGGGCCTGTACCGCTTCTACGAGGAGCTCGCCCTGCGCTTTGCGGAGCGCGGCCATGCCGCGATCGCGTTCGACTACTTCGGCCGCACGGCCGGCATCGACAAGCGACCGGACGACTGGGACTACATGCCGCTCGTGCAGCAGCTCACGCACGAGCAGGTGCAGGCGGACGTGCGCGCCTGCGTCCGCGACCTGCGGGAGCTCGGCTGCAACGCGATCTTCACGGTCGGGTTCTGCTACGGCGGCAGCGGCTCGTGGGCGGCGGCCGCATCGGGACACGGGATCGCGGGAGCCGTCGGCTTCTACGGCCGGCCGAGCCGGATGATCGAGCTCGTGCCGCAGCTCGAGTCACCGATCCTGGCGCTGCAGGGTGGGGCCGA
>DATEPQ010000169.1:0-5607 GCA_035273125.1 Gaiellaceae bacterium | reverse complement strand
ACGTGGCTGCCGTGAGCGCGTTCACGACCTTCGCGGCGGAGTCGCCCGACGGCACCGAGCTGCGCTCGATGAACAACCGGCTCACCTGGGTGCTCCGCAAGGACGCCGACGGCGCCTGGAAGATCGCCCACGAGCACACGTCAGCCCCGGCGGGCGACGAGGGCAAGGTGCAGCTCCGCCGCTAGCGGCTGGCCAGCGGGACGAAGTCGCGCTCGTCGTGGCCGGTGTAGATCTGGCGCGGCCGCGCGATCTTCTGCTCCGGGTCGGAGAGCATCTCCTCCCATTGCGCGAGCCAGCCCGGCAGCCGGCCGAGCGCGAACAGCACCGTGAAGTAATCGCTCGGATAGCCCATCGCCCGGTAGATGATCCCGGAGTAGAAGTCGACGTTCGGATAGAGCTTGCGGGAGACGAAGTAGTCGTCCTCGAGCGCGATCCGCTCCAGCTCGAGCGCGATCTCGAGCTTCGGGTCGACGCCGGTCTGCGCGAACACGTCGTCAGCGACCCGCTTGATCAGCTTCGCCCGCGGGTCGTAGTTCTTGTACACGCGGTGGCCGAATCCCATCAGCAGCCGCTCGTGGTTCTTCACGCCCTCGATGAAGGCCGGGACGTTCTTCACGTCACCGATCTCGTCGAGCATCCGGAGGACGGCCTCGTTCGCGCCGCCGTGAAGCGGCCCGTACAGGGCCGCGACTCCGGCAGAGACGGCTGAGAACGGATCGACCTGCGTCGAGCCGACGCCGCGTACCGCGTTCGTCGAGGCGTTCTGCTCGTGGTCGGCGTGGAGGACGAGCAGGATCTCGAGCGCCCGCTGCAGCACCGGATTCGGCTCGTGGCGGCCGCCGATCTCGAACGTCATGTTGACGAAGTTGCCGATGTAGTCGAGGTCGTTGCGTGGGAAGACGTACGGCAGCCCGCGGCTGTGGCGGAACACCCACGCGGCGATGGTCGGGAACTTCGCGATCAGCCGCAGGCGCTGCAGGCGGCGGCTCTCCGCGTCGCCGATCTCCTTCGCGTCGGGGTAGAACGTCGAGAGCGCGGCGACCGCTCCGAGCAGCATCCCCATCGGGTGTGCGTCGTGGCGGAAACCGTCGAGGAACTGCGTCACGTTCGTGTGCACGTACGTGTGCACGCGCACCTCCTCCTCCCACGTCTCGAGCTCGTCGCGCGTCGGCAGCTCGCCCTCGAACAGGAGCCAGGCCGTCTCGAGGAAGCTCGCGTGCTCGGCGAGCTGCTCGATCGGGTAGCCCCGGTAGCGGAGGATGCCGGCGTCGCCGTCGATAAACGTGATCCCGCTGCGGGTCGAGGCGGTGTTGAGGAAGGCCGGGTCGTACGACATGAGCCCCAGGCGGCGGAGGTCCGTCGCGTTGATCGTGCCGTCGGAAATCGGGATCTCGACCTCGGTTCCCGTGCGGTTGTCCCGCACCGTCAGCGTCTCTTCGGCCATGTCTCCACCTTACTTCCGACCCCCGGTTTGCAGTTCGACAGGCGCGGAACGCCAGACCGGGAAATACGACTCGAAAAGGAGATAGCACATGGGCTTCAATTCGCTGAAAGACGTCCTGCAGGAGCAGCTCGAGGATCTGCACAGCGCCGAGACGCAGCTCGTCGAGGCGCTGCCGAAGATGGCGCAGGCTGCGCACCACGACGAGCTCAAAGAGGCGTTCCAGCACCACCTCGAGGAGACGCGCGGCCACGTGAAGCGCGTCGAGGAGGCGCTCGGCGAGGTCGGCGTCTCGAACCCGACCGAGGTCTGCAAGGGCATGCAGGGCCTCATCGCCGAGGGCGAGGAGATCATCGAGATGCAGGGCGACCCGGTCGCGAAGGACGCGGCCCTCATCGCCGCTGCGCAGCGCGTCGAGCACTACGAGATCGCCGGCTACGGCACCGCTCGGCAGCTCGCAGACGACTGTGGCTTCGACGGCATCAAGGACCTGATGGATCAGACCCTCGATGAGGAGTCGCAGGCCGACAAGCTCCTGACGAAGATCGCAACCGGCGGCATGTTCAAGGCCGGGCTCAATCAGCAGGCGACCACCTAGTGAAGGCAGTCGCCTGGCACGGCAAGCGTGATGTCCGGGTCGAGGAGGTCCCCGACCCGGGCATCCGCAAGCCGGACGACGTGATCGTCCGCATCACGTCCTCCGGCGTCTGTGGCTCCGACCTTCATCTCTACGAGGTCATGACGCCGTACCTCAACGAAGGCAACGTGCTGGGACACGAGCCGATGGGCGTCGTCGAGGAGGTCGGTCCGGAGGTGAACTCCGTCGCGCCGGGCGACCGCGTCGTCGTGCCCTTCAACATCTCGTGCGGCGGTTGCTGGATGTGCTCGCAGGGCCTCTACTCGCAGTGTGAGACGACCCAGAACCGCGAGCAGGGGACGGGCGCCTCCCTCTTCGGCTACACGACGCTCTACGGCGAGGTGCCGGGTGGACAGGCCGAGTACCTCCGCGTCCCCTTCGGCAACACTCTCCCGGTCAAGGTGCCCGAGGGGCCGCCGGACGATCGCTTCCTCTACCTCTCCGACGTCTTGCCGACCGCCTGGCAGGGAGTCGAGTACGCGGACGTGCCTGACGGCGGGACGCTGCTCGTGCTCGGTCTCGGCCCGATCGGCGAGATGGCCACCCGGATCGCGCAGCACCGCGGCTACCGCGTGCTGGCCGTCGACCTCGTGCCGGACCGCCTCGAGCGCGCCCGCTCGCACGGCGTCGAGGTCTACGACCTGCGCGAGCACGAGGACGACCTGGTCGACGTCGTGCGGGAGGCCACCGACGGCCGCGGCCCCGACTCCGTGCTCGACGCTGTCGGCATGGAGGCGCACGGCGCGCCGGTTGCGAAGGCGATGCAGCAGGCTGCCGGGCTCCTGCCCGACGCGATCCAGCGGAAGCTCATGGAGACGGCGAGCGTCGACCGGCTGCACGCGCTCTACCTCGCGATCGAGCTCGTCCGTCGCGGCGGCACCATCTCGATCTCGGGCGTCTACGGCGGCATGGCCGACCCGCTGCCCCTGCGCGTCCTCTTCGACAAGCAGGTGCAGATCCGCATGGGCCAGGCCAACGTCCTGCGCTGGGTGCCGGAGATCATGCCGCTGTTGCTCGACGGCGACCCGCTGCGCACCGACTCGTTCGCGAGCCATCACCTCCCCCTCTCGGACGCGCCTTCTGCCTACGAGCAGTTCCAGAAGAAAGAGGACGGCTCGTTCAAGGTCGTCCTGCAGCCGTGAGGAGGTAGGTCATGCCGAAGATGGCGAAAGGGAACAAGGTCAGGCGCTCCGAGCTGCCCGACACCCTGAAGCGCTCGGGCCGGAAGGCGCAGCGCACCTTTGCGAAGACGCATGACGAGGCGGTCGAGCAGTACGGAGAGGGCGAGCGTGCGCACCGGACGGCGATGGCCTCGCTCAAGCAGACGCACGAGAAGCGCGGCGGCCGCTGGGTGCCGAAGGACCGGCCCGGCCCGAGCGATCCGCGTTCGAAGAAGACGACGGCCCAGAAGCGGCGCGGCGAGGGGGAGACCTTCGGCGGCGTCGACGTCGAGCAGAACACGAAGCACGAGCTGTACGAGCGCGCGCGCGGCCTCGGCGTCGAGGGCCGCTCGAAGATGTCGAAGCGCGAGCTCGCTCGCGCGATCGCGCGGAAGCAGTAATGCGGGTCGTCATCACCGGGGCGAGCGGCAACGTCGGCACGAGCCTCGTGCGCGCGCTGGCGGCGGACGACGACGTCGACGAGATCGTCGGGCTGGCCCGGCGCCTGCCGCTCCGCGACTTCCACGAGACCGAGTGGCACGCCGCGAACATCGAGCACGACGACCTCGTCCCCCTGTTTCGCGGCGCGGACTGCGTCGTCCACCTCGCCTGGGCGATCCAGCCGTCGCACGATCGCGAGGCACTCCGGCGGACGAACGTCGAGGGCAGCGAGCGGGTCTTCCGCGCGGTCGCCGAGGCCGACGTGCCGTCGCTCGTCTACGCATCCTCCGTCGGCGCGTACTCGCCGGGCCCAAAGGATCGTGCGGTGGGCGAGAGCTGGCCCACCGAGGGGACTCCGACGAGCTTCTACGCGCGCCACAAGGCCGAGGTCGAGCGCCTGCTCGACCATTTCCAGGCCTCGCGGCCGGCCACCCGCGTCGTTCGTCTGCGCCCCGGCCTGATCTTCAAGCGGAGCTCGGCCGAGGAGCAGCGGCGCTACTTCCTCGGGCCGCTCTTTCCCCGCGTGCTCGCGACGCGTGGCGCGCTCGCCGTGCTTCCCGACCTCGACGGGCTGCGCTTCCAGGCGGTGCACACGCACGACGTCGCCGAGGCGTACCGGCTCGCCGTCGTAGGGGACGCGCGCGGTGCCTTCAACGTCGCAGCCGAGCCGGTGCTCGACGCGCGGACGCTCGCGCAGACGCTCGGTGCCCGCGTCGTCCCGCTGCCCACGGCGGCGGTTCGCGGCGCGATGGCCGCGAGCTGGCGCCTCCGCCTGCAGCCGACGCCGCCGGGCTGGCTCGACATGGGTCTCGCGGTGCCGCTCATGGACACGACCCGCGCGCGCGAGGAGCTCGGCTGGGAGCCCCGGCACAGCTCGCTCGTGGCGATCCGGGACGTCCTCTCGGGAATCGCGGAAGCCGAGGGCGAGCCCACGCCGCCGCTCGAAACCGCGCGGCGCTGAACAGTACGATCGCGGCCGTGGCCGCCCCGCCGATCGTCTGGACGCCCGACCCCGAGCGGATCGCGTCCGCGACGATCACCCGCTACCGCGAGTGGCTCAACGAGACGCGCGGGCTCGACCTCGCGGACTACCCGGCGCTGTGGCAGTGGTCGGTCGACGAGCTCGAGGACTTCTGGGCCTCGATCTGGGAGTTCTTCGAGGTCGCGGCGAGCGAGCCGTACGAGCACGTCCTCACCACCCGCGCCATGCCCGGCGCCGAATGGTTCCCGGGCGCGAGGCTCAGCTACGCGGAGCACGTCTTCCGCGGCCGCGCCGCCGACGAGGTCGCCATCCGCCACGCGTCGGAGCTGCGGCCGCTCGCCGAATGGACGTGGGGGGAGCTGCGGGCGCGCGCCGGCGCCGTAGCCGCCGCGTTGCGCGAGGCCGGTGTCGAGGCCGGCGACCGCGTCGCGGCCTACCTCCCGAACGTCCCGGAGACGGTCGCAGCGTTCCTCGGCTGCGCGAGCATCGGCGCGACCTGGTCGAGCTGCGCGCCGGAGTTCGGCGTCCGCAGCGTCGTCGACCGCTTCGCCCAGATCGAGCCGAAGGTGCTGCTCGCGGTCGACGGCTACCGCTACGGCGGCCGGGACTTCGACCGCACCGACACCGTCGCGGCCCTGCAGCGCGAGCTCCCGACGCTACGCCGGACCTTCGTCCTCCCGTATTTCGCCGGCGGGGACTGGGGCCTGCCGCCGGCCGAGCTCGAGTTCGCCCAGCTTCCCTTCGACCATCCGCTCTGGGTGCTCTACAGCTCGGGCACGACCGGACTGCCGAAGGCGATCGTCCACGGCCAGGGCGGGATCCTGCTCGAGCACCTGAAGAAGCTCCGCCTGCACCTCGACGCGCGCGCGGGCGATCGGCTGTTCTGGTTCACGACGACCGGCTGGATGATGTGGAACTTCCTCGTCGGCGGCCTGCTCTCGGACGC
>DATEPQ010000168.1:0-7642 GCA_035273125.1 Gaiellaceae bacterium | reverse complement strand
ATTCCCGAGCAGGACATCTCCGTCGAGCTCGAGGACGGCGCGCTGACGATCACCGCCGAGCGCACGCGCGAGCACAAGGGCGAAGAGGGCAAGTACTTCCGCTTCGAGCGGCGCTTCGGGACGTTCTCGCGCACCATCGGACTGCCACAGGGCGTGGGCGAGGATGCCGTCTCGGCGAAGTACGAGAACGGTGTGCTCGAGGTTCACGTCCGCAAGCCCGAGCAGCCGAAGCCGCGCAAGATCGAGATCGGCGTCGGCACCGGCCACAAGACGATCGAGGGGAAGGCCGAGCAGAAGTAGGCGTTTTCCTCAGCGCAGGTGACGGGCGGCTTCGGGCCGCCCGTCGTCGTTCAGGCTGCGGCGAGCGCCTCGCGCACCCGGTCGCCGACGGCAGCCAGCTCGAGCGTCTCGCCGGTCACGTCGCGGAGCAGCTCGTCGGCCGTCGGCTTCTGGCCCTCCGACCACAGCTCGCGCAGCACCGAGCCGGCCTCGCGGCGCGAGAACCACGCGTTGCCGAAGCGCTCTCGCAGATGGCCTCGCAGCTGCGCCTCGAACGCCCAGGCCCGCAGGTACTCGGACGCGTAGAACCCCTCGTCCATGTCGCCGAGGTAGTCGGCGGCGGCCGGCTCGACCTTCGTCGCGTCTCCGAGGATCTCCACGTACCGCGGCTGCAGCGCCGGCAGCTCCTCGGCCGAGTGGAACTCGAGCTCGTAGAGGAGCTTGGCCGCGTAGCGCCGGACGATCCAGAGGAGCTGCACGGCTCCCTCGGCGGCGAACTCGTACGGGCGCGGGAAGTCGAGGCGCCGCTCGAGCCACACCGGGTCGGTCGTGAGGTACTCGAGCAACATCGCCCAACCCTCGGTGACGGCGTTGTCGCCGAGCCGCCGCTCCTCGGGCGACAGCGAGGCGTCCGTGTGCGCGAAATGCTCGGTGTGCCCTGCCTCGTGGAAGAGGGCGCGCCAGTCGTCCGGCCCGCCCTGCGGCTTCATGACGAGGACGACCCGGCCCGGCACCTCGATCGGCGCGCAGAACGCCCGCGGATCCTTCGTCGGGCGCTCGTCGAGGTCGAGCTCGACGTTTTGCTGCGCGTGCAGGTCGATCCCCAGGTCGGCGAGTGTGCCTTCGAGTGCGGGCAGCATCCGGTCCCGGGGGAATGCCGAGTCCCACTGCGCGCCCCGCCAGGCACGGCCCACGTCCCAGCGCCTGATCTCGCCTAGCCCGAGCCCCACGCGGGAGCGGAAGAAGCGGTCGCCCGCCTCGACCCAGAGGTCTTCGGTCTCCGCGAGCAGGCTCCGGCATTGCTCGGCGAGATCGTCGAGCGCGAATCCGAAGCTCCGGTAGAGGTCGGCGTAACTGTCCGCGCCGAGCCTGCGCGTCTCGCGCTGGACGACCTGCGCCGCCTGCAGCTGGAGCGCGTTCAGGTGCTCGTCGGTGAGCTCGTTCCTCGCCGCCTCGACCCGTTCCCGGACGGCCCGATCCTTCTCGTTCATCAGCCGCGGCTTGAGCATCCGGAACGGAATCTCCTCGCCGTCGACCGTCGCGGTGAGAGTCGCCTCGAGCTCGGCGACGCGCTCGGCCTCCTCGCTCACGAAGTTGCCGAGATAGCCCGAGCACGCGAACTTCCACAGCTCGCGCCGGCGGCGGTCGCCGTCGACCGAAGCGCCGAGCGCGAGCGCGGTGTCGAGCTGCGTCAGGCGCTCGTGACGCTCGTAGATCGGCGCGAGCTCGTACGTCTCCTTGAGGCCTGCGAAATGGAGATAGGACTCCTCGTCGAGCTCCGAGATGAAGCGGTCGGCGTCGGCGCTGATGGCGTCGATCTCCCGTTGCTGAAGCGGCTCCGGCATGCGGGTTCGTAGGATAGACCCGTGCACGAGATCTCTCTTACGACCGACCGCAAGACGCAGCTCATCGAGATCACGGACCTCGTTCGCGATGCCCTCGGCGGGACGAACGGCGCCTCGGCGGCGCTCGTCTACGTCCCGCACACGACTGCCGGCGTCGCGATCAACGAGCGCATCGACCCCGAGCTCGTGACCGATCTGGAGAACGCGTTCACCCGCGTCGTCGGGGACGACTGGGAGTGGAGGCACGAGGATGCCGACGGGCCGAATGCGCCGTCCCACGCTCGCGCCTCGCTCGCCTCGAGCCCGCAGGTGCTGATCCCGTTGCGCGACGGGAGCCTCGCCCTCGGCACCTACCAGGGTGTCTTCTTCTGCGAGTTCGACGGGCCGCGCGAGCGCAAGGTCTACGTCGCGACTCTGAGCTAGCTGTGGCCGCGCCCGTCGCGAAGGGCGACGAGCTCGAGCTCGACGTCGACTCGCTCGCGTACGGCGGGAACGGCGTCGCGCGGCACGACGGCTTCGTCGTCTTCGTGCGCCGCGGGCTGCCGGGCGACCGCGTGCGTGCGCGAGTCACGAAGGTCAAGCGGAGCCACGCCGAGGCGCTCGCGACCGAGGTGCTGAGACCCGGTGCCGAGCGGGTCGACGCTCCGTGCGCCCACTTCCCCGCTTGCGGCGGCTGCCGGTTCCAGGACCTCGCCTACGAGGCGCAGCTCGCGCAGAAGGAGATGCAGGTGCGCGATGCCCTCCAGCGACTGGCGGGTATCGCCGAGCCGCCGCTCGAGCCGATCCTCCCGTGCGAGCCGGAGATCTTTCACTACCGCAACAAGCTCGAGTACTCGTTCACCTCGACGCTCGACGGTCCGGCGCTCGGCTTCCACCGGGCGGGCCGCTGGGACGAGGTGCTCGAGATCGAGCGCTGCTGGCTCACCGAGGAGGTCGGGAACGGGATCCGTGACGCCGTCCGCGCCTGGGCGCGCGAGGAGGGGCTCGAGGCGTACTCACAGGCGGACGGCAGCGGCTACCTGCGCCACCTCGTCGTGCGGCAGGGACGCAACACAGGGCAGGCGCTCGTCCAGCTCGTGACGGCACCGGGTGAACGCTTCGAGACCGGCTACCTCGTCGACGTGCTCCGCCGCTTCCCCGAGGTGCGCTCGGTCCACTGGTCGGTCAACGACACGCCCGCCGAGGTCACGAACCTGCCCACGCGGCTGCTCTGGGGGGAGGAGTGGATCGAGGAGGAGTTGTGCGGCCTGCGTTTTCGCGTGCGGCCGAACGCGTTCCTGCAGACCAACACCTGGATGGCCGAGCGGCTCTACGCGCTCGCGCGCGAGGCGGCCGGGCTGACCGGCGAAGAGACCGTCTGGGATCTCTACTGCGGGATCGGCACGATCGGGCTCTCGCTCGCGCGCGACGCGCTGACGGTGTGGGGGATCGAGGTCTCGGAGGAGTCGGTCGCCTGCGCGCTCGAGAACGCCGAGCTGAACGGGATCACGAACGCGGCGTTCTTCGCGGGCAACGTGGGCGAGGTCGTCGAGGAGCTGCTCGAGCGCTCCGGCCCGCCGGACGTCGTCGTCGTCGACCCGCCCCGCGCCGGCCTCGCGGGGAAGGCACTGCGACGACTCGGCCGCATCGGCGCGCCGCGGCTGGTCTACGTCTCCTGCAACCCGACGACGCTCGCCGGCGACGTGAAGACGCTCCGCGCGGAGTACGGCTACGAGCTGCGGCGCGTGACGCCGGTGGACATGTTCCCGCACACGCCGCACGTCGAGTGCGTGGCGCTGCTCGAACGACGCGCTAATTCCTCCGCGGCCTGAGCCGCTTCCAGAGCAGGTCGCCGTTCGCGAGCACGAAGCCCGCCGAAAGGAAGGGGAGCGCCGGCAGGCCGTTGACGTCCGTGGCGTTGGCGAGCACGAGTGTCAGCGAGTACATCCCCGTCATCGCGATCCACGTCCAGACGGGCCGGAGCCGCCACCGCGCCGCCGCAGCGAGGAAGAGGGCGAAGAAGAGGATGTCCGGCGGGCCGAGCCCGGCGGCGCGACCGCCCGGCGCGACGAACGCGACGGCGACGGCCGAGTAGACCTCGAAGTGGTGGTTGACGATGGTCTTGGTGGGCCCGGCCGCGACGGAGATCGCGTCGACGAAGGGGATGATCAGGGCGATCAGGACCACCCAGGCGAGCTCCTCGAACAGCCGGAGGAAGAGCCAGCCTCCGCTGGCGTAGGCGGCGAGCTTCAGGAAGTTCGAGGCGAGGTGGGAGTCCAGCCTCCACGTCACGATCGCGGCGGCCAGGAACACCACGAGAGCCGCGGCGACCAACCGCGGGTGCGGCCAGAGCGGCAGTGCGAGGTAGACGAGCGCGAGCGTCGCCGGGAGCACGCCCGCCGCGATGATGGCGACGGCCCACCAGGTCGAGACCGGGTCGATGTGCGGCGCCACGGCATCCCACGTCACGACGCCTGCGAGGACGACACCGAACGCCGCGACGCGCAGGGGCAGCGAGCGCGGCCTCAGTAGGGGGGCGTCTGGCTCCACCACTCGCCGAGCACCTTGAAGGCGTTCCAGAACGCCGTCTTCGCCGGCTGCTCGTCGAGCGACTCGTCGATGTCGGGCGTGACGAGCCCCTGGGTGGTCGGCGTGTACTCCTGCAGCTCTCCCTCTACGAGCGCGAGCTCGCGCGCGAGCGGGAAGCCCGCGGCGTTGAGGAAGGCGAGCGCGGGTTCGCCCATCGCGACCACGAGCTTGGGCTGGACGATGTGCAGCTCGCGCAGGAGGAACGGACGCGATTCCTCCTCGTCGCCCCCGGCGAACTTGAGGCAGTTCGTCCCGTAGATCGCCATCGGGTCGACGTGCAGGCGCTGCAGGGACTTGAGCAGCGCGTTGCCCGCGCGGCCGTAGAAGGCGACTCCCTCCTGCAACTCCGACGCCTTCGGCGAGTACTTGAGGAGGAAAACGTCTGCGAGCGGATGGCCGGAGCCGAGCACCGGAACGCGTGCTCCCCCGGCCGTCTGCGCCAGCTCGTCACCGAGCGCGTTGCTCTCGGTAATCGCTTTTTGCAGGTACTTCTCGTAGATTTCGTCGTTCGCCACGGTCACAGATTGCCCCGGAAGCAAGGTTCGGGATCGGTGCACCCGTTCCTTGGCTGGGGACCGGGAAGATCCGGCCGCGCGCGCACGTCTTACCAGGTATGCACACGCGCGTCGTGAAAGCGAAGCACGGCCCGGAGCTCACCGTCCGTCCGCTCGGGTCGGGCGACACCGCGACGGTCGTGGCGCTCTTCGAGCGGCTCGGCGACGCGTCGCGGCGCGCGCGCTTCAACGGCGCGAAGCACCGGCTGGGAGCGCAGGAGCTCCGCCGGCTCGCGACCGTCGGGCCGAACCACCACGTGCTCGTCGCCTACGCCGACGGCGATCCGGATCCGGTGGCGCTCGCCCGGCTCGTGCGCTCGGGCGCCGGCGCGGAGGTCGCCTTCGAGGTCGCCGACGCCTACCAGGGCCGGGGCATCGGCTCGGCCCTCGTGCAGGAACTCGTCTCCGACGCATGCGCGGCCGGCATCTCCGAGGTGACGGCGCTCGTCCGCAGCGACAATCCTGCGGCGCTCGCGATCCTGCAGCGCACGCTCGGTCAGCTCCAGGTGCGGTTCGAGGGACCCGACCTGCTCGTTCGGGCGCCGCTGCCCGCGGTCTGCTAGCGCACCCGCTCCTTGGCCTGAGCGACCCACTTCAGTCCCTGCAGGTAGACGAGCGACTTCGGGCGCCGCAGCACCTCGGCGTCGTGGAGCGAGACGAGGAACTCCTCCGGGCCGCTGAAACGGCGCAGCCGCACGGCACCGGTGCCGACACCGGCGAGAACGTGCGCGTCGGACCCGGCGCCGGGCGTGAGGTTGTACTTGCGCGCGAAGCGGAGCGCCTCTTCGTTGTACGCCTCGAATAGGAGCCGGGCGTTGTACACCTCGAGCACGTCGATCTCGGCGAGGTGGCGGTGCAGAGTCGCGGGCTCGGGGATCGAGTGGAGGCGGTCGAACGGGTGAGGGAGATAGACGAGGCCGCCCTGGGCGCGGATCGCGGCGACCGTGTCGGCGAACGACATGCCGCGCGGGATCTCCTCTCGGAGGAAGAGCCCGATCACCTCGCCCTGGTCGGCCGTCTTCACCTCTTCGCCGGGGATCACGACGAGCCGGCGGCCGCGTGCGCGCTCGACCGCCTCGAGCGCCCCGCCGAAGACGTTGTGGTCGGTGACCGCGATCGCTCCGAGCCCCTTCGCCTCGGCGTGGTCGAGCAGCTCGTCGAC
The DNA here is from genome assembly GCA_035273125.1 of Gaiellaceae bacterium. Taxonomy (GTDB): domain Bacteria; phylum Actinomycetota; class Thermoleophilia; order Gaiellales; family Gaiellaceae; genus Palsa-739. The sequence goes on along the minus strand of DATEPQ010000168.1, from coordinate 1,514 downwards.
GCCGATCGAGCAGTCGTGTGACCAGCTCGTGTGCAGATGGAGGTCGGCGACGATCCAGTCTCGCTCCTCGCGGGGCGGGCGCGTGGTGTGGGTCCGCCGCCGCGAGGCCAGGCGTCCGTAGACGTCCTCGACGCGGTCGGCAAGCGCTTCGATCGTCTGACCCCTGGCCGTCTCGAGGCTCTCCCTCGCTCGTCGTTCGCGGAACGCCTCGTCCTCGATCATCCGCGCGGTCTCGGCCGCGGCAAGCTCGGGCTGCTCCGCGCGCCCGGGCGGCGCCACGACGGCGACCCCTGCCGTCTGGGCCTCGGCGACGAGGCGCCGCAGCCCTTCGGTGGCCGGGACGAAGATCGACGCGCCCCGGAGCAGCTCTGCACGGGTGGCCCCCGTGCGCGCGGTCCGCACGCGCATCCTCCCTCGCAGGCGCGGCGAGACCGCGGGGCGGGAGGCGGGAATGCGCGTGCGCAGGAGCACGAGCTCCCAGCCGGCCTGTGAGGCGAGCTCGCCCACGAGCGCGCGCAGGAGCGGCCGCTCCGTTTGCCGCCACTCCATCACGACCATCCGCTTCTTCTTGGCCGGCGCGAACAGCTCAGGGTCGATCCCGTGCGGCACGAGTTCGTAGCGGCCGGGGAAACGCGCGGCGGCCGCTTCCGCGACCTCCTCGCTCGTCGCGAGGAGCGAGTCGACGCGTGCGAGCAGGCGTTCGCGCTGCGCCCGGCCGGGCGGGTAGCTGAGCCGCTCCGGCGAGAAGAAGGTCGCGGCGGTGAGCGCTGCCGAATCGCGGAGGGCGAGGTACGAAAGGCTCGGCAGTCCGGGCTCGAAGCCGTGCACGACGTCGAACCGCCCTCGCGCCAGCGCGAGCGAGAGGCTGGCGCGCACCCCGACCGGCACTCCCATCCGGCTACGCCGGGAGATCGGCACCGCAGGGCCGATCGCGATCAGCTCGGGCGGCTCGTCAAACGAGCCGAGCAGCGCGCGGCGGCCGGCCGCGAGATCGGCGGCGCGGGTGGACGGAGCAAGGACGGTGACGGAGTGGCCGCGGCTGCGCAGCTCTCGCGCGAGGCCGGCCACGTGCTCGTTCACGTCGTGCGGCTGCGACCAGGCGAACGGCGTGACGAGCGCGATCCGCACCCGGCCGAGTCTAGTCCCGGAGCTCGAGCGACATTTCGTGCTGGCGAACCGTGACCGAGCCGCCGAGCTCGCGGAGGACGTCCGCCGCCGGATCGTCGGCGGGCAGATTGAGGATGTAGACGTCCCCGAACGTGCGGAGCGCGTGGATCAGAGGCTCGGGCTCGCCGGAGTACTGCTGCAGCTGCGTCGTGGAGCGAACGCAGAACAGCATCGCGCCGGTGTCCGTGACCAGCCCGCGCACGTCGTCGTAGTGCGCGAGGGTCCCGTCGGCGCGCTGCCACGGCTCGTGCTGCGCGGGTAGCCGAGCCTTTGCCTCGGCCGCCGTAACCTCGCGTCCTGCGTGGCCACCCGCGGCGCTCGGCAGCGTCCAGACCTCGACGTCCTGC
>DATEPQ010000167.1:0-5637 GCA_035273125.1 Gaiellaceae bacterium | reverse complement strand
CGAGAACGAGGCGCGCAACCTGCGCGTGATCGCCGAGGGCGCGGCCGACGGCGAGCCCGCCCAGGCCGTTCGCGCGCGGCTCCTGATCCCGGGCGGCGGTGGGCGATGGGACGCCTGATCGTGCTGACCACCCCCGACCTCGAGCTCGGCTACCGGCTTGCCGGAGTGGGCACCCGGGCCGTCTCCTCGACCGCGGAGGCGGAGGAGGCGCTGCAAGACCTGCTCGACACGGATGCGGACGACGTGATCGCCGTCCATGAGCCGTTCTTCCACAGCCTGGAAGGGTCGCTCCGGCGCCGCATCGACACGCTCACGTCGCCCCTCGTGGTCGCGATGCCCGGGGGCCGCGACGCCGACGTCGAAGCCGAACGCCGGGCGCGCATGCTGCAGATGCTCTGGCAGGCCGTCGGTTACGAGATGACGTTCGACAGGGGAGAGAACGGACCGTGACCGAGACGCTCGCACCCGGGCGCGACCTCGCAGCCGATGTCGGCGCAATCCACGCCGTTTCGGGCCCGGTTGTGACTGCACGCGGCCTCACGGCCGCGCGCCTGTACAACGTGGTGCTCGTGGGCCATGCCCGCCTTCCCGGTGAGGTGATCCGCCTCGACGCGGGCGATGCCATCATCCAGGTCTACGAGGACACGGCGGGGCTCGCGGTCGGCGAGCCGGTCGCCGATACCGGGGAGCCGCTCCAGGTGGAGCTCGGCCCGGGCTTGCTCGGCTCGATCTTCGACGGCACCCAACGTCCGCTGACCACGCTCGCACGGCGAGCCGATGACCCGGTGGGCGTGCCGATGATCGAGCGCGGAGCTTCTGCACCTTCGCTCGATCGAACCCGCGTGTGGCAGTTCGAGACCGAGGTTGCGGAGGGGGACGAGGTCTCCGGCGGGGACGTGCTCGGCACGGTACAGGAGACCGGCATGCTCGTTCATCGCGTCCTCGTCCCACCGGGCGTCGCCGGCGCCGTCACGCGCGTCGCCCGCGACCGTATCCGCATCGACGAGCCGGTCGCGTGGATCGACGGCGAGCCCCTGATGCTGCTATCCCGCTGGCCCGTCCGGCTCCCACGACCATTCGCAGGTCGCCTCGCTCTCGACGAGCCGCTCGTGACGGGTCAGCGGGCGATCGACTCGCTCTTCCCGATCGCCCGCGGCGGGACCGCGACCATCCCCGGCGGCTTCGGAACCGGCAAGACCGTGCTCGAGCAGTCGCTCGCGAAGTGGTCACACGCGGATGTGATCGTGTACGTCGCCTGCGGCGAGCGCGGCAACGAGCTCACGGAGATGCTCGACGAGTTCCCGAAGCTCACGGATCCGCGCACCGGTTCGCCGCTGCTCGAGCGCACGGTCATCATCGCGAACACGAGCAACATGCCGGTCGCGGCGCGCGAAGCGAGCATCTACACCGGGATCACCATCGCGGAGTACTTTCGCGATCAGGGCCGCGAGGTGGCCGTGCTCGCCGACAGCACGAGCCGCTGGGGCGAGGCTCTGCGCGAGGTCTCGAGTCGGCTCGAGGAGATGCCGGCGGAGGAGGGCTACCCCGCCTATCTCTCCACCCGGCTGGCCGAGTTCTACGAGCGCGCCGGCGCCGTGGCGTGCCTCGGCAGCGCCGAACGCACCGGCTCCGTGTCGATCGTCGGCGCGGTGTCGCCGGCCGGCGGCGACTTCTCCGAGCCCATCACGCAGCACAGCCTGCGGCTCGTCGGAACCTTCTGGGGCCTCGACACGAACCTCGCCCGCCGGCGACATTTCCCCGCGATCGACTGGAACCGCAGCTACACGCTCTACGACCTCGACGCATGGTTCGACGACGCCGTGGCGCCGGACTGGCACGAGCAGCGTGCGTGGGCGCTCGATCTGCTCCAGCAGGAGAGCGCGCTGCTCGAGATCGTGCAGCTGCTGGGCTCCGACTCGCTGGCGCCCGCCGAGCGGGTCGTCCTCGAGACGGGACGACTCCTCCGCGAGGACTTTCTGCAGCAGTCCGCCTTCGACGAGGTCGATGCCTACTGCGCACTCCCCAAGCAGCACAGGATGCTGCGGGTTCTCCACGCAGCGCACGAGTCGATGGTGGAGGCGGTCGCTCGCGACGTACCGGTCGACACGCTGGCGGCGCTCCCGGCTCTGCGAGGCCCGGCACAGATGCGCCGATGGACGGACGCCGATGTCGACGAGAACGCGGACGCCCTGATCGCACGCATCCGTGATGAGGTGGGAGAGCTGTGACCCCGGCGAACGGCGACCCGACGCTGGTCACGGTCGAACACGAAACGGTCTCCTACATTGCGGGGCCGCTGCTCGTCGCCGAGAAGATGATCGGCGTCGGCTACGACGAGCTCGTCGAGGTCGTGTCGCCTGACGACCGGGTCAGGCGGGGCCGGGTCCTCTCGCTCGAAGGCGACCGGGCCGTCATCCAGGTGCTCGACGGAACCACCGGCCTCGGCCTCGGAGGAACGCGCGTACGGACCCGCGGCGAGGTTGCCCGGGTCGCCGTCGGCGACGATCTGATCGGCCGGATCCTCGACGGCTCCGGCACCCCGATCGACGGCGGCCCGCGCCTCCACGCCGAGGGATACCGCGACGTCAACGGGGCGCCGATCAACCCCGTTGCCCGCGACCACCCCTCCGAGTTCATCGAGACCGGGATCTCGGCGATCGATGGCTTGAACACCCTCGTGCGCGGCCAGAAGCTGCCGATCTTCTCGGGCTTCGGGCTCCCTGCGGCCGAGCTTGCCGCCCAGATCGCGGGGGGAGCGGCCGTCCCCGGAGCGGCGGGCGGCGACGAGTTCGTCGTCGTCTTCGCAGCCATGGGCGTCACACAGCGGGAGGCGGCGTTCTTCCGTCGCGCGTTCGCCGGGAGCGCGGCGCTGGAGCGGACGGTCATCTTCCTGAACACCGCTGAGGATCCCGCCGTCGAGCGGCTGCTGACACCGCGAGCGGCGCTGACGGTCGCGGAGCACCTCGCCTTCGATCGCGGACGCCACGTCCTTGTCGTGCTCACGGACATCACGAGCTACTGCGAAGCGCTGCGCGAACTGTCCGCGGCGCGCGAAGAGATCCCCGGCCGCCGTGGCTATCCCGGGTACATGTACACCGACCTCGCCTCGCTCTTCGAACGAGCGGGCCGGATCCGCGGTCGCTCGGGATCGGTCACGCAGCTGATGATCCTGTCGATGCCGGACGACGACATCACGCACCCGATCCCCGATCTCACCGGGTACATCACCGAAGGGCAGATCGTGCTCTCGCGCGAGCTGGACCGGCGTGGCATCACGCCGCCAATCGACGTGCTGCCGTCGCTCAGCCGGCTGATGAACGCCGGCATCGGCCCGGGCAAGACACGCGAGGATCACCGGGCGGTCGCCGACCAGCTCTACGCCGCGCTCGCTCGGGGCCGCGACCTCCGCAGGCTTGTCTCGATCGTCGGCGAGGCGGCGCTCTCAGAAACCGAGCGGCGGTACCTGGCGTTCGCCGACAGCTTCGAGCAGAAGCTCGTCAACCAGGGCAGCGCGCGGAGGACGATCGAGCAGACACTCGGAGTCGCCTGGAAGTTGCTCGGCGACCTGCCGCCGGACGATCTCAAGCGGATCGATCCGGCGCTCGTCGAACGCTACGCGCGGATCGGCGAGAAGGTGGACGACCCCTCGCCGTGACCCCGTCGCAATTGGTGCGTCGTTCTCCTGGCGATGGTGGTACGGCCCGATGGCCGGGAGTGCGCGCCGCGGCGATGCTTCCTCTGTCAGAGGAGCACATCATGAACGGCTCGATCATCTGTGGCGTCGACGGTTCTGACGAGTCCCGGGCGGCTCTGCGTGTTGCCGCCCAACTGGCCGACTCGCTGGGCTTACGGTTGGTGATGGCGCACGTCACCCCGGCCGAGGTGTATGCCTCGGGATTGGAGGCCCGGGCACCGCTGACGGTGTCGGCGTCGGAGCTCTCCCGCGCCGGCGAACGGCTGCTCGAGCAGGTCGCGGAGCTCGAGGGTGTCGTGGACGCCGAGCCGCGTGCGCTTTGCGGGTTGCCGGCCGAGCGCCTCGCCGATCTCGCGGATGAAGAGGCGGGGCGCATCATCGTCGTGGGCTCCCGCGGACGGGGCGCATTCAAGAGCGCGTTCCTCGGCAGCGTCTCCAGCGATGTCATCGGTTTGGCGCGCTGCCCCGTCCTCGTCGTTCCCCCCGCGGCAAGTGCCGCCGGTCGGTGCGCGGCATGGTGACTCGGCATCGACGGCCGCGGCCGTGCCGGGTGTACCCTGCGGGAGCGCCGACGATGTGGTTTGCGACCCGAACGCGGAGGCGGTCATATGCCGAATGACTCGATCGCGCGCTGGGAATGGGAGGGCGGAGCGACTGCCGCCGCCTCGAACCCGCCAGTCCGCGTTGAGGGCGGCGTTGAAGCCGCCCATCGAATCGTCGCCTCTTCGCAGGGCGATCCTGCGGCTATCGCCCCGCCGGGCGAGGCGCGAGCCGCCACCGCCGGGGAGCAGAACGCTGGGGCGTCCCCCCGGCCGAAATACCGGAGTGCACCCATGGCGTGACCCGGCTCCGGCCGCGATCCTTCACATCGAGAGACCACGTGAGGGAAGGAGAGGTTGCCCCATGCACACGATCATCGTCCCCATCGACGGCAGCGTCTCGGAGCGGGCGCTGCCCGCGGCCGAGAGGCTGGCAGCGCAGTTCGACGCCCGCCTGGTGCTCGTGCACATCCAGGAGCGTATGGTGGCCGGACGCGGCGGCCGTATCCCGGCCCGCCTCGACGAGGCCGAACGCCTCGCCCACGCCCGCGACATCGTCACCCGGCTGCGCGCCGACGGGCTCGATGCCGAGCTCGAGACCCACCGCGCCATCCTCGAGCACCCCGCGGACGTGATCGCCGCGGCGGCCAGGCGACACGACGCGGACGCGATCGTGCTCGCGACCCGCGGCCACGCGCCGATCGTCGGGGTGCTGGCTTCGAGCGTCGCGCAGCGTCTGCTCCACGCCGCCCCCTGTCCCGTGCTCGTGGTGACGCCCGGCACGACCCGTGAGACATTCAGGTGGGTCGACAACGAGCGGGCGGCCGCATGACCTGCGTGATCGTCCGCTCGCCGCTCCCGTCCCTCGCTCCGGCCGCGGCGGCCTGGCCGCGGCAGATTGCGATCGCACCCGGGGATCACCACAGCGAGCGTTGACGGCCGGACGTTGAGGATCGAGCGCCCGTCGCGCTCAGTCAGAGCCTTGACCCGATCGTTACCTGCCGCCACGAGTCGCCGGTGCGGGCCGGCGAACTTGGGCCTCCGCCAGTTGGGCTGGCATGGGGCGAGCGCCACGCCGTCGCATCCGGGCGGCTTGCCAGTCGTCGGCCATGGACCCGGTGGCGGCGAAGACGACCAGCACGAGCAAACCGCCGAGGATCGCGACCAGGGGCGGGGCGAAGATCGCCAGCGGCACAACGACGACGGCCCCGGCGATGAGGGCAACGAGCAGCGCGATCAGCGCGAGAAACCCGCGGGCAAGGGTGCAGATCACGCGAAGCCATAGGGGCGGCTGAAGCTCCATCTCGACCTCCGAGTTGCAGGAACATCCGGCTGACTTGCGGCCGGTGCTCTCAACCTAGGAGGGGTATGGAAACGCCATGTGGGCCGAACGACCTATCTTTG
>DATEPQ010000166.1:0-15216 GCA_035273125.1 Gaiellaceae bacterium | reverse complement strand
CCGCAGCTCGGCGGCATGTACGAGGGCGACCGCTCGCGCAAGCAGACGCTCGTCGACTTCGGCTTCCGGCTGCCCTCGGCGCTCGACAACCGGCCGCTTCGCTTCGACGAGTTCCTGCGCAAGGTGCCGCAGCTCGTGTTCGTCTCGGCAACGCCGGGGGCGTTCGAGCTCCGCAACTCGACCGTGATCGCCGAGCAGCTGATCCGGCCGACCGGCATCGTCGATCCCGAGGTCGAGCTGCGCGCGACCAAGAACCAGATCGACGACCTGCTCGGCGAGATCCGCGCCCGCGAGGCGGCGGGCGAGCGCGTGCTCGTCACGACGTTGACGAAGAAGATGGCCGAGGACCTGACCGACTACCTGCTGGAGTCGGGCGTCAAGGCGCGGTACCTGCACTCCGAGATCGACACGATCGAACGGATCCAGATCGTGCGCGAGCTGCGGCTCGGCGAGTTCGACGTCCTGGTGGGCGTCAACCTCCTGCGCGAGGGGCTCGACCTGCCGGAGGTGTCGCTCGTGGCGATCCTCGACGCCGACAAGGAGGGCTTCCTCCGCGGCCGGACGAGCCTGATCCAGACGATCGGGCGCGCGGCCCGGAACGTCAACGGCAAGGTGCTGATGTACGCCGACAAGCAGACGGAGGCGCTCAAGGAGGCACTCGACGAGACGAACCGCCGCCGGGCCGTGCAGCTCGCCTACAACGAGGAGCACGGCATCGTGCCCGAGACGATCATGAAGGGCGTCTCCGACATCGCCGAGCTGCTCCAGCTCGAGTCGCCCACCGTGCCGTCCTCGCGGCGCCGGCGCGGCGCGACCAAGGTCGAGGGGATGTCGCGCGACGAGCTCGAGAAGCTCGTGGTCACGCTCGAGGAGGAGATGTATCTCGCCGCCGAGGAGCTGCGGTTCGAGTACGCGGCCAAGCTGCGGGACGAGATCAAGGATCTGCGCCGCGACCTGCAGGCGTTCGAGCAGACCGCCGCTTAGGTCGCAGCGCTCGTCCGCGCTACGCTCCGCGGAATGCTCGGAGCCGTGTTCTCCACGCTGTTCATCGCGTTCATCACCGGCGCACTGGCGCGCTTCGCGCTGCCGGGGCCGGACCCGATGCCGCCCTGGCTCACGATCGCGATCGGCCTGGTCGCGAGCGTCATCGGCTTCGGGGCGGTGCTCGGGATCGGCGGACGGGACGCCGCCTCCTGGGGAGGTCTCGCGAGCTTCGCCATCGCGGTGGGGCTCGTCGTGATCTACCGGCGCTTCGTGCAGAAGCGACCCGTGTGGGGGAGGGACGCCTACCGCTTTCCCGAACGGGGCTTCGGCGTCGAGCAATACCGCGAGCGCTTGAAGCGAGCCGGCATCGACCCGGACGAGATCGGGACGCAGCAGCAGTTCGGCGTCCTCCAGCAGCGGCCGCCCCTGCAACCACAGGCGGCCACCGGACACGTCCGCTCGGAAGACGACCCGACCGAGAACCCGGCGCACTATCTCGGCCTGCTCGAGGAGCTGCACGACTCGGGCGTCCTCGACGACGACGAGTACGCCGCAGCGCGGACCCGTCTGCTCGAGAGCCTGCGGGCGTAGCAGGGAGCGCGATGGTGCTCTGGTTCATCCTCGTGCTCGCCCTGGAAGGGCTGATCGTCGGAGCGGTCGCGCGCCTCGCGCTCCCCGGGCCGGATCCGATGGGGATCCTCGCCACGATCGGGCTTGGCCTGCTCGGCTCCTTCGTCGGCGGCATCGTCTCGTGGCTCTTCCTCGGCCACGCCGGCGGGATCATCGTCTCGATCCTCGCCGCGACGCTCCTGCTCTACCTCCATCGCCGTTTCGTCCAGCACCGGCCGCTCACCGGTCCGGGCGCGCACCGGCTCCCGCCCGGCTAACGCACGAAACGGCGCTCGGCGCCCAGCGTCCAGTCCCCGCGCGACCAGCGGAAGGTGCGCACGACGATCGCGTCGGCGTCCGCTTCGTGCAGGTGGAGGCCTCGCGCTTCGCCCAGCCGCCTCGGCCGCGGCTGCCCGAGCCCCGGTGCGACCGCGACGACCGCCGCACGAGCCTCGTCGCCCACGACCTCGAAATCGTGCCGCTCGCTCACGGCCGCCTGGTGGATGTGGCCCGCGAGAATGAGATCGGCTCCCGCGTCCACCAGTGCGCGGAGCACGTGGTTTCGGCGCGAGACCGGCCGCTTGCGCGACGCGCGCCACGGCGCCCCGATCAGGTGGTGGTGGAGCACGGCCACGCGGAGTGCTCCGTCCTCGGCCCCGGCGAGCCGTTCTCCCGCGCGTTCCAGCTGAGCCCCGCTCAGCGCGCCGCCCTGATGGCGAAAGGGCCGGGCCGAGTTGAGCCCGACCACGTGGAGGCCCGGCGCCGAGGCCGTGGGCTCGGTCGTCTCCCAGACCCGCTCGAACTCCGCCCAGGGACGCACGAGCCGCGCGGGCGTGTACGGAAGGTCGTGGTTGCCCGGCACCGCGAGGACCGGCGGCCCGAGCGAGCGCAGCAACCCTGCCGCGCGCTCGAGCTCCCGCCGCCGCCCGCGGTGCGCGAGATCGCCGGAAGCGACCACGAGCTGGGGCTCGAGGCGCTCGACCAGTCGCGTCAGTGCCCGTGTCACCTCTTGCTCCTCGTGTGTACCCGCGTGCAGGTCGGATACATGGAGGAGCCTCGCGTTCACAACCGAACGAGGCTATAGATTTCAGTGATGACCGAAGAATCCACCGAGATCTTCGACGATCTCTATCTCGGTGTGCGGGCCGGCGGCGCCCTGCGGAAGCAGCGGCGCGGCGAGGAGCTCACCCACGAGGAGAAGGAGGCTCTCAGCCGCTGGCAGCGCCTCTCCATGGCGCGGAAGGCGGCCGCGATCGGCGCCTTCGCCTTCGGCACCTTCGGGCTCGGCTTCACGCTGGGCGGCCTCGTCTTCGGCCGCTGGCGCAGGGCGTAGCTAGCGCTTCCCTTCTCCCGTGCCGGCGAACAGCACCGCCGGCGCCTCCTCCTCGGCGGGGTCGCGGCCGTGGAGCACGACGTCCACGAGCGTGGCGATGATCGACGCAATCGGGATCGCGATCAGGACGTACACCGGCCCCAGCAGGTAACCGATCGAGATGACCGACACGAGCACGACGAGTGGCGAGAGCCCGACCGCGTGGCCCATCACACGCGGGGCGATCACGTAGTCCTCGAGCTGGCGCAGGATGAGCACCGCGAGGCCCGCGCCGATCGCCACCGACCAGCCCGCCGTCAGCCCGACTCCGATCGCGATTGCGCCGGCGGCGAGCGGCCCGACGATCGGGATGAGCTCGACCACGCCCGCAAACGAGCCGATCAGCAGCCAGTACGGCTCGCCCGCGAGCCAGAGAGCGAACGAGAGCAGGGTCGCGACGATGACGACGAGCAGGAACTGGCCGCGCACGAAGGCGCCGAGCTTCTGGTCGATCAGCACCCACGTGTCCCGGGTCACGCGCCGGTGCCTGCGGGGCACGAGCGACTGCACGAGTGAGATCGTCCGGTCACGCTCGAAGATCCAGTAGGCGCCGACGGCGAACATGAACAGGATCCCCACGAGGACCTCGAACAGCGTCTTCGTCACGGTGATTGCGGGATGAAGCAGGCTCGCGCCCGACGGGAGCTGGTGCAGCCGCTTGTCGAGCGCGTTCAGGATTTCGTGCCGGATCCCGTGGGAGTGGGTGGCCGCGTGGTGGAGCTCCTGCGTGGACGTCGGCAGGTTTCCGCCGATCGCATGGTCGACCTGCGTGATCGCAGTCGGCACGATGAGGTAGAGGAAGAGCCCGACCGCGGCCAGGAAGCCGAGGTAGTGGAGGACGACGGCGACGCCGCGCGGCAGGTGAGCTCTGCGGTGGAGCCACTCCACGCTCGGCCGCATCGCCGACGCGATCACGAAACCGAGGAAGAGCAGCGCGATGACCAGCCTGAGCTTCCAGAGCGCCAGGGCAAGGACGATGATGGAGACGGCGACGATGGTCGCCGTCGCTGCGCGACGTGCGGTTCCTGTCATTTTCCGAGGGATTCCCTGGCAGAACTGGAACGAAGCGAACATGGATACGCCGTCGGTCGAGGCTCACCGGCACGGAATCGCGCTCGCGCGGCCGTTGCTGCGGGCGCTCGCGCTCGCGCTGGCAGGCGCGGCGTGCCTCTTCGCGCCCTGGACGGCCGCCGCGGTCGCCGGGGCCGTGCTGCTCGCGGTCGCCGCCGCGATCGCCGTGGTCGGGGTTGCACGTTGGGACCGCACGCACCTCTCCGTGAGCGGGAACACCCTCGTCGTCGAGCACGGCTTCCTGCGCCGGCGTAGCGCATCGATCTCGCTGACGGGCACGGTGTTCGAGGTCGAGCGGACGCTGCTGGGCCGGATCCTCGGCTATGGCACGGTCATCGCGGGCGACCTCGAGATCGACTGCGTCCCGCGGCGCCTCACGCGCCTGCTGCAGCAGCGCTAGCGTCTTCCGAACGTCTGTTCGTCCCGGTAGAATGGCTCCGATATGGCCGCCGACGAGCTAGTCGTCCACGGGGCCCGCGAGCACAACCTCAAGGACATCACCGTCCGGCTGCCGCGGAACCGCCTCATCTGCATCACCGGGCTGTCCGGCTCCGGCAAGTCGTCGCTCGCCTTCGACACGATCTACGCCGAGGGGCAGCGCCGCTACGTCGAGTCCCTCTCCGCGTACGCGCGGCAGTTCCTGCAGATGATGGAGAAGCCGGACGTCGACCACATCGACGGTCTCAGCCCTGCGATCTCGATCGACCAGAAGACGACGTCGCGGAACCCGCGCTCGACCGTAGGCACCGTGACCGAGATCTACGACTACCTGCGCCTCCTCTACGCGCGGGTGGGGCGCCCGCACTGCCCGATCTGCGGCAAGCCGATCGCGGGCCAGAGCCTCGACGCGATCGTCGACCAGGTGCTGAAGCTCGAGGAGGGGACGCGCTTCACGGTCAACGCGCCGGTCGTCCGCGACCGCAAGGGCGAGTACAGGGACGTCTTCGAGGACCTGACGCGAGAGGGCTTCACGCGCGTCAAGGTCGACGGCGAGCAGTACGTGCTCGAGGAGGGTGTGCCCGAGCTCGACAAGAAGTTCAAGCACACGATCGAGGTGGTCGTCGACCGGCTGGTGATGCGCGCCGACCTGCGGCTACGGCTGACGCAATCGATCGAGACCGCGGCCGGGCTGGCCGACGGGCTCGTGGCGGTCGACCTCGTCGACACCGGAGAGCAACTGCTCTTCTCCGAGAACTTCGCCTGTCCCGACCACGGCGTCTCGCTACCCGAGCTGCAGCCGCGGATCTTCTCCTTCAACGCGCCGCACGGCGCCTGCCCGCGCTGCACCGGGCTCGGCTCGCAACAGGAGATCGACCCCGACCTCCTCGTCCCCGATCCGTCGCTCTCGATCGACGACGGCGCGCTCGTACCGTGGTCGGTGGGCGGCTCGTCCGGCTTCTACGAGGCAGTGATCCAGGCGATCGCCGACCGCTACGAGATCGACACCTCGAGGCCGTGGTCCGAGCTGACCGAGGCCGAGCAGGACCGCTTCCTGTACGGCACCGACGGGGAGAAGATCTACGTCCAGTACCGCAACCGGATGGGCCGGCGGCGGCAGTACATGCTCGCCTTCGACGGCATCATCGCCAGCCTGCAGCGCCGGTACAGGGAGACGGACTCGTCGACGGCGCGCGAGCGGATCGAGGAGTACATGTCGCTGCGCCCGTGCCCGGTCTGCAAGGGCGCGCGCCTGAAGCCGGAAGTCCTCGCTGTCACCGTCGGCGACCGCTCGATCCACGAGTTCACCCGGATGTCCATGACGCGGGCGCTCGCCTTCCTCGACGAGCTCGGGCTGACGCCGACCGAGGAGCTGATCGGGCACCGGATCGTGAAGGAGATCCGCGAGCGCCTGACCTTCCTCGACGACGTCGGCGTCGGGTACCTCACCCTCGACCGCGCGGCGGCGACGCTGTCCGGCGGGGAGGCGCAGCGGCTGCGGCTAGCGACCCAGATCGGCTCGCAACTGGTCGGCGTTCTCTACATCCTCGACGAGCCGTCGATCGGGCTCCACCAGCGCGACAATGCGCGCCTCATCGACACGCTCGGGCGGCTGCGCGACATCGGCAACACCGTCGTCGTCGTGGAGCACGACGAGGAGATGATGCGCCGCTCCGACTGGCTCGTCGACATGGGGCCTGGCGCCGGCCTGCACGGCGGCGAGGTCGTGGCCGAGGGCCCGGCGCGGAAGGTCGAGCGGACGGGGAAGTCGGTCACGGGGCAGTTCCTCTCCGGCAAGCGCTCGATCGCGGTGCCCGAGCGGCGGGACGAGGATCGCGGCGCGTTTCTCGTGCGCGGCGCAGCGCAGCACAACCTCAAGGAGATCGACGTCGAGTTCCCGGTCGGGAAGTTCATCTGCGTGACTGGCGTCTCGGGCTCCGGGAAGTCGACGCTCGTGAACGAGATCGTGTTCAAGGCGCTCGCGAACCGCCTCAACCGGGCGCGTGTCAAACCGGGCGCGCATGCGGGAGTGGAGGGCATCGAGGTCTTCGACAAGGTGATCGAGATCGACCAGAAGCCGATCGGCCGCACGCCGCGCTCGAACCCGGCCACCTACACCGACCTGTTCACGCACATCCGCGAGCTCTACTCGCTTACGCCCGAGGCGAAGGTGCGCGGCTACAAGCCGGGCCGCTTCTCGTTCAACGTGCGCGGGGGCCGCTGCGAAACGTGCAAGGGCGACGGGCAGATCAAGATCGAGATGCACTTCCTGCCGGACGTCTATGTGCCGTGCGAGACGTGCAAGGGTGCGCGCTACAACCGCGAGACGCTCGAGGTGCGGTTCAAGGGACGCTCGATCGCGGACGTGCTCGAGATGTCCGTCGAGGAGGCACTCAAGTTCTTCGCGAAGATCCCAAAGATCCGGCGACGGCTGCAGACGCTCCACGACGTCGGCCTCGACTACATCAAGCTCGGCCAGCCGGCCACGACGCTCTCGGGGGGCGAGGCACAGCGCGTCAAGCTCGCGGCCGAGCTGTGCAAGGTCGCGACGGGCAAGACGCTCTACATCCTCGACGAGCCGACCACCGGTCTCCACTTCGCGGACATCGAGAAGCTGCTCGAGACCCTGCAGCGGCTCGTCGACGGCGGCAACACGATGATCGTGATCGAGCACAACCTCGACGTGATCAAGCAGGCCGACTGGGTGATCGACCTCGGGCCGGAAGGCGGCGAGGCCGGAGGCGAGCTGATCGCCGTCGGCACGCCGGAGGACGTCGCGCAGGTCGAGGAGAGCTTCACCGGCCGCTTCCTCCAGAGCGTGCTGCCTGCACCGGCGATCGCTGCCGCCTAGCGGCGCTACGCTCCTGCTGATGGCGGCAAGCGTCGACACCGCGCGCGCTTCGGCGCTCGAGCGGAGCTGGTGGCTGCGCGCGCCGGCCGTGCTCGTCGCCCCGCGGGCCGTGTTCGTGTCGCTCCGGGAGGAGTCGGAGGAGGCGGTCGAGGCGCGGCAGGAGCCGCTGCTCGCGATTGCCGGTCTCGCCGGAGTCGCTGCGGTGCTCGGGTCGCCGGTCGCGCGGCAGCTCCTGAACGACGCGTCGTTCTCGGTCTCGCTGATCCCGGTCTGGGCCTTCCTCGGCGGTGTCGTCTACGCGGTCGCCGTGTACTGGCTCGGCGGCGCGCTCCTCTACGGTGCGGCGCGCCGCTTCGGCGGGCTCGGCAGCTTCCGGCGGGCGCGGAGCGTGCTCGCGCTCTCGGCCGCGCCGCTCGCGCTCGCGCTCTTCACGCTCTGGCCGGTCCGGATCGCGATCTACAGCGAGGATCTCTTCCGCACCGGGGGCACCGACTGGGGCCCCGGCGACCGGACGTTCGGCGGTCTGCTCTACTTCGCGTTCGCGTGGAGCGCGATCCTGCTCCTCATCGGCATCCGCGCGGTGCACGGCTGGAGCTGGGGACGGAGCCTGGCGACGTTCGCGCTCGCTGCTGCGCTACCGGCGCTGATCGTGCTCGCCACCGTCTCCTGACGAGACCGACTCGAACGCGGCCTGCTCCGCCTCGGGCATGGCGTACGTGTGCTGCTCCTCGGGGAAGGCTCCGCTTCGCACCTCGTCTGCGTAGGCGGTCAGCGCGTCGCGGATCTCGGCGGAGAGGTTCGCGTACCGCTTGACGAAGCGTGGGAGGTGACCCTCCGAGAGCCCCAGCAGGTCGTGGTAGACGAGCACCTGGCCGTCGCAGTCCGGTCCTGCGCCGATCCCGATCGTGGGAATCGACAGCTCACTCGTGACCCGTGCCGCCACCGGTGCGGGCACCGCCTCGAGCACGAGCGAGCTGCAGCCTGCAGCCTCCAGCTCCTTCGCGCCGTCGACGATCCGCTGCGCCGCCTCGGCCGTCCGGCCCTGCGTCTTGAAGCCGCCGAGCATCGTCGCCGACTGCGGCGTCAGGCCGACGTGCCCCATGACAGGGATCCCTGCCTCGACGATCGCGCGGGCGCGCGAGATCATCGGCCCCGCACCCTCGAGCTTGACGATGTCCGCGCCGCCCTCCTTGACGAAGCGCACCGCAGTCCGGACCGCGTCCTCGTCGGAGGTCTCGTACGAGCCGAAGGGGAGGTCGCCGACGACGATCGGGCGGTGCACCTGGCGAGAGACCGTCCGGGTCAGGAAGAGCATCTCGTCGACGGTCACGGGCGTCGTGCCTCCGTGGCCGAGCACGACCATCGCCGCCGTGTCGCCGACGAGGATCACGTCGATGCCGGCGTCCTCCGCGAAGCGCGCGCCCGGCGCGTCGTAGGCGGTGACCATGACGATCTTGTCGCCGCGCCGCTTCATCGCAACGAGCTCGGGGAGCGGCAGCTTGCCTGCGGGGATGCTCATCGGATCTCTCCTTCCAGGAGGACGTTGTCGATTAGACGGGTGGAGCCGACGCGGATCGCGGCGGCGAGGACCTTGGCGCCGTCGAGGTCGAGCACCTCGACGTAATCCGGCTCGAGACCGTCGAGCGAGCCGCGCGCTGCGGCGACGGGATCCGGCGCGTCGGTGGCGGACGCGAGGGCGCGCGGGAGGCCGAGAGCACGCTCCCGCTCCTCCGTCGAAAGGCGGGTGTTGCGGGACGACAGCGCGAGGCCGTCCGGGTCACGCACCGTCGGCACGACGCGGATCTCGACCGGGACGTTCAGATCGCGCACGAGACGCCGCATGACCGCGACCTGCTGCGCGTCCTTCTGGCCGAAGTACGCGCGCTCCGGCCGTACGAGGTTGAACAGCTTCACGCAGATCGTGGCGACACCGCGGAAGTGCCCGGGCCGGGCGGCTCCCTCGGCCCCGGTCCCGCCGGGATCGACCCAGGTCGCGAAGCCCGGCGGGTAGAGCTCGTCGGCCGGCGGCGCGAGCACGAGGTCGACCGCTTCGCGCTCCGCCACTTCGAGATCGTGCGCCTCGTCCCGCGGGTACGCGGCGAGATCCCGCTGCTCGTCGAACTGCGCCGGATTGACGAAGAGCGACATCACGACCGTCTCGTTCTCGGCGCGGGCCGCCCGCAGCAGCGCGACGTGCCCGTCGTGGAGGGCTCCCATCGTCGGGACGAGCCCCGTGCGGGGAACCGTCTCGAGCTCGCCGATGCTGCGGACGATCTTCATGCGAGCAGCACCGTCGCCCCCGCGAGCGTGTCGTAGAGGTGCTCGAGCTCGGGATGCTCGGTCCGGATCGCCTGCTTGTGCATCTCGACCGTCGCCCAGTCGCCGCGGGCGATCGGTCCCGTCAGCTCGAAGCCGTGCTCGATGGTTCCGCGCATCAGCGGCACGAGCGCATCCGGCGGAACCCCGAGCCTGACCGCTGCCCGCTGCAGCGTCACGAGATAGTTCGAGGCGAAGACGGCGCCCGCGTGGTAGAGCGTCCGGTCGGCGTCCGCCAGCTCGAACGGCCGCAGCCCGAGCGTCTCCGAAAGCTCTCGCGCCACCGCCAGCGCCTCGGGTGTGTCACCGCTGATTGCCCCCCAGACACCGTCCAGCTGGCTGGGATCCCCGCTGCGGTCGAAGCTCTGCAGCGGATGGAGCGAGAAGCGGCGCTCGTGGGGCTCGAGCGCGGCAAGCGGCGTCGCCCCGGAGACATGCCCCACCCAGGCTCGTCCGGGTGTCAGACACCTGGACGTGTCGGGAATGGCCGTGTCTGGAACACAGAGCAGGACGACGTCGGGATCCTCTTCGTCCATTGCGACGCTCCGCTCGCGCAGGCGGGCGCCGATGGCCGAACCGACCCGGCCCGAACCGATGACAGTGACTTTCTCGATCACGATCTCGCTCCAGCTCCGAACCGGATGCCGGGCAGAGACGAGTGTACCGCCGGCGCCTGCGGCGCCGCCGACCCGCATCGGGCCTACCATGCGGCTCCCCGGATGAGCTCCGCCGCCGCAAGCCTCACCGATCTCCGCCGTCTCTCGCCCCGCCGTGAGCTGCTGGTCGGCGCCGCGGTGACCGCCGCTTTCGCCGGGCTCGTGCTCGCCGTCGGGCCGGCCCCGGGGGACGCGCCGGTCCACCTGTACCGGACGTTCCTCGTCCGCGACGGCGCACTCGTCTGGGACAACTTCTGGTACGCCGGGACGTACCCGCTCGCCTCGTACAGCCTCCTCTACTACCTGCCGGCCGCGCTCGTCGGGAACCTGCCGCTCGTCTTTGTCGCGGCGGTGGCCTCGACCGTCCTCTTCTCCTCGATCGCGCTGCGGGAATGGGGACGGGCCGCGCTCTGGCCTTCGCGGATCTTCGGCGTGCTCGCCGCCGCGCCGCTCTTCACCGGGCTCTACGCGTACACGCTCGGCTTCGCCGCGATGCTCGCGACCCTCAAGCTGCTGCAGGTGCGGCGGTTCTGGCTCGCCGGGGTGTTCGCCGCGCTCACGGTCGGCTTCAGCCCGCTCGCCTTCGCCTTCCTCTGCCTCATCGTCGGCTCCTACGCCCTCTCCGGCCGGCGGATCGCGCGCCGGCAGCTCTGGTTCGGCGTCGCGCTCGGCCTCGCGGCCGGAATCGAGGTGGCCGCGCTCGTACTCTTCCCCGGAGCAGGCGGAGGCGTCTACCCGTTCCACTGGATCGACTTCGTTGCGGTCCTCATCGTCACGACGCTGGGCCTGCTCGTGGCGCGCAGGGCGCGCGGCGCCGGGCCGCTCGTCGCGTTCTACGCGCTCTGGGGCCTCGGGAGCGTCGTCGTTTACATCGTGCCCTCGCCGCTCGGGGACAACTGGACGAGGCTGAGCGCCTTCGTCTTCCCCGTCATGCTCCTGACGGCGAGCCTCGCCGGCTTCCGGCCGCGACGTCTCGTCGTCCTCGCGCTCGCGACGGCGTTCGCCTTCAACCTGGTGCCGTACGCGCTGCTCGTCCCGTCGCGGCTCGGCAACGACACGCAGCACGCGAGCTTCTGGCGGCCGGCGCTCGACTTCCTCCGGCAGCACGACCGGCCGGGGTTCCGGGTCGAGGTCGTGCCGACGGCGGAGCACTGGGAGGCGTACTGGATCCCCAAGTCGGGCTTCCCGCTCGCGCGGGGCTGGTACAGGCAGCTCGACGTCGCCGACAACCCGGCGCTCTACGCGAACCACCTGCACGCCGCCGCGTATCGCCGCTGGCTGCGCTCGGCGGCGGTCCGCTACGTCCTGCTCAGCAAGACCGCGCCGCTCGACTGGGAGGGCGGTCCGCAGGAGGCGCGTGTCCTACGTTCGCCGAGCTCCGGTCTGAAAGCCGTCTTCCGAAGCCCGGACTGGACGATCTACGAGCTGCCGCACGCGACGCCGCTCCTCACGGGCCCGGCGAAGCCCGTGATCACCTCGGTCGGGCACACGGCGATCCGCGGGCGGGTCTTCGCGCCGGGGCGCTATCTCATGCGGGCCCACTACAGCCCGTATCTGCGCCTCCAGGGCGCCGGCTGTGTCGCGCCCGGGCCGGACAAGATGACGTACCTCGATCTCACGGGTCCGCAGCACTTCGCGCTCAGCGTCCCGGGCACGCCGGACGGGCTCGTCCGGGAGCTCGTCGGCGACAAGCAGGCGGCGACCTGCCCGTCGAGCTGACCGGCCGTCCACTAGCATCCGAACCGTGCCGATCTACGAGTACGTGTGCATGGAGTGCGAGTCGCACTTCGAGGAGCTCGTCCGCGGCGAGGAGCAGGTCGCGTGTCCCGACTGCGCCGCCACGAACGTCTCGCGCCAGTTCTCCTCCTTCGCCGTGCACGGCGTGACCAAGGTTGCGTCCGGCGGCGGTGGTGGCGGGTGCTGCGGCGGCTCGTGCGGCTGCGGCCACTAGCTCCGCCGTGGCCCGGGGGGACGAAGACGGCGAGCTGCTGACGCCGGCGGCCCACGCTCAGCTCGAGGCCGAGCTCGCCGAGCTCGAGGGCCCGAAGCGCAAGGAGGTCGTGCAGGCGATCGCGACGGCGCGGGCACACGGCGACCTCTCCGAGAACTTCGAGTACCACGCCGCGAAGAACGAACAGGGGCTGCTCGAGGCGCGGATCAGGGTGCTGCGCCACCGGCTCCAGCACGCGACGATCGTCGACGAGGCGGAGGCCGCGGCGAGCGGCGTCGTCACCGTCGGCTCGCGGGTGGAGCTCGAGCGGGAGGACGGCACGCGGCAGGAGCTCGAGATCACGAGCGTCGGCGGCGTTTCCCCGGACTCGCCCGTCGGGCAGGCGCTGCTGGGCAAGGGCCCCGGCGACGAGATCGAGGTCGACGCGCCGCGTGGCCGCTGGCGGGCAAAGATCGTGTCCGTCGGGCGTGCCTCGTAGACTCGCTCCCGTGAGTGCGATGCCCGTCGCCGGGGTGGAGACGCTCGAGGCGTACGCCGCAGCGACCGCCGGTTGCACGCGGTGCCGGCTGGCGCAGGGTCGGACGCAGGTCGTCTTCGGCGCCGGCAACCCGCACGCCGACCTGATGTTCGTCGGCGAGGCGCCGGGCTTCCACGAGGACAAGCAGGGCGTCCCGTTCGTCGGCCAGGCGGGGAAGCTGCTCGACCGTCTGCTGGCCGGCGTCGAGTTGAGCCGCGAGGACGTCTACATCGCGAACGTCCTCAAGTGCCGGCCGCCAGGCAACCGCGACCCGCAGCCGGACGAGATCGAGTCGTGCGAGCCGTACCTCTTCCGCCAGATCGAGCTGATCGAGCCGAAGGTGATCGCGACGCTCGGCAACTTCGCCACCAAGCTCCTCTCGGGCCGTCCGCTCGGGATCACCCGCGTGCACGGGCAGGAGCAGGAGCTCACGATCGCCGGTCGCAGCGTCCTGCTCTATCCGATCTACCACCCGGCGGCGGCGCTCTACACGCCGGCCATGCTCAAGGTGCTCGAGGCCGACTTCACCCGCCTGCCCGGGCTGCTCGGCGCGGCTGTCGAGCCGGCTCCGCTCGAGGCGCTGCCCGAGCCGGAGCCTGCGGTCGCCGCGCCGGCCGAACAGCTCGGTCTCTTCTAGAGCGAGAGCCGGAAGAGGATCCCCTCGCCTCCTTCGAACCTGAGGCGGGGGAACGAGAACTCCCGGCTGACTTCCTCGAACCCGAAGCGACGGTGAAGCTCGATCGAGGCGGTATTCCGAACGTTGGCGAAGTACCAGGCCGCGGACGCGCGCTCACGGATCCAGTCCAGCCGAGCCCGCGTGAGTGCCGTGGCGATGCCGCATGCCCTCTGCTCGGGGAGGACGAAGACACCGGTGAGGTAGTAGCCGCCGGGAGCCGAGTCGGCCGGGGCATCCGGGCCGGGCTCGAACGCTCGAGCCCTTCCGTAGCCGACGATCGCGCCTCGGGACTCGGCGACGACGAGCAGCTGATCGGGGCTCTCGAGGTTGCGGCGCAGCGACGCTATCCACTCGCGGCTGCTGCGCTCGGGCTCGGCGAGACAGGCGAGCGCGGCGGAGTCCTCGAGGTCGGCCTCGGCACCTTCTCGGATCGAGAAGGGGTCCGGCACTACAACGGCTCGTCGAGCCCCTGCACCGCGACCATGCGGAGGTTCGCCGCGCTCTCGCGCAGGCGCTTCGCCTCCTCGTACTCGGGCGAGTCGTACCACCGCTTCGCCGCCTCGAGGTCCGGGAACTCGAGGACGACGAGCCGCGAGGGCTCCCAGTCGCCTTCGAGCACACGAAGTTCGCCGCCGCGGACGACGAACCGGCCGCCTCCCGCGTGGACGGCCCCCGGCGACGCCGCCTTGTAGCGCTCGTACTGCTCCGGGTCGTGCACGTCGGTCTCGACGATCACGTAGGCGGGCATGCTTGGATCGTACGCGTGGAGCAGCAGAGCCATTCGCCGGAGGAGACGGAGCAGCTGGCGGGAGAGCTCGCTCGGCGGCTCGCGGCCGGCGACGTCGTCACCGTCGCGGGCGAGCTCGGCTCCGGCAAGACGACGTTCGTCCGCGGCGCCTGCGGCGCCCTCGGCGTCCGCGAGCGGGTCACGAGCCCGACGTACACCATCGGCCACCGCTACCACGGCGACGGGGTGGAGGTCTCGCACCTCGACCTCTACCGCTTCGAGGGCATCTCGCCGGCGGAGTGGGGAGATCTCGAGCCGTACTTCGAGGGGGCGATCGCGTTCGTCGAGTGGCCGGAGGCGGGGGAGGGCGTCCTCCCGGCCCCTCGCTACGCGGTGCGTTTACGGCATGCTGGCGCCGGGAGAGCGGTGGAGATCGAGGAGTGCTGACGCTGGCTTTCGACACGGCGACCGCGGTCGCCACGAGCGCCCTCGTCGACGGGAACGAGGTGCTCGGCGAGCGCGCCTCCCGGGCGCAGACGCTGCTCGAGGACGTGGACGCGCTCCTGCGCCAGGCGGGCGCCCATCCGCCCGACATCGACCGGCTCGCCGTCGGCCTCGGGCCCGGCAGCTTCACCGGTGTCCGGATCGGGCTTGCGGCCGCGCGGGGGCTCGCACTCTCGCTCGAGCTGCCCGGCTCGGGCGTCTCGACCCTGGCGGCGCTCGCCGCCGGCGCTCCCGGCGCGCTGCCGGTCGTCGATGCGAAACGGCGCGAGGTCTTCACCCTCGTGGACGGCGAGCCGCACGTCCTCACTCCCACGGACCTGCCCCTGGCCGACGGCGCCGTGTGCGTCGGCGACGGTGCGCTGCGCTACCGGCAGGTGCTCGAAGAGCGCGGAGCCCTCGTCCCGCCGGACGACGACGAGCGGCACCTGCCGCGCGCCCGCTTCCACGCGGCGCTGGCCGGCGAGCCGGGACCGGTGGACGAGCTCGAGCCGTTGTACCTTCGCGTCCCCGATGCCGACAGGAACGCCCAGTGACGACGATCGAG
>DATEPQ010000165.1:0-8862 GCA_035273125.1 Gaiellaceae bacterium | reverse complement strand
GGGCGCCCCTCACGCTTGAAGAAGCCGCCCGGGATCTTGCCGGCGGCGTACATCCGCTCCTCGACGTCGACCGTGAGCGGGAAGAAGTCTGCGCCCTCGCGCGCCTCGGCGCGTCCCTGGGCTGTGGCGAGCACCATCGTGTCGCCTCCGCGAACGACGACGGCGCCGTCCGCCTGCTTCGCGAGATGGCCGGTTTCGAAGCTGATCTCCTGGTTCCCGATCTGGACGGAGACCTGCGCCCGGCGCTCGGTCGCGATACTCATCAATTGTCCTCCACTCTGCTTTGTGGAGGGCGGGAGCTCGAGCCAGACCGGGTGCTCGGGCTCGCTCGAACTTCCACCCTCCTTGTACTTGGGAGCTAGCGGCGCAGGCCGAGCTCCTTGATGAGGGCGCGGTAGCCCTCGAGGTCGTGCTTCTGCAGGTAGTTCAAGAAGCGGCGGCGCCGCCCGACGAGCTTGAGCAGCCCGCGCCGCGAGTAATGGTCGTGCTTGTGCGTGCGCAGATGCTCGGTCAGCTCGTTGATCCGCTGCGTGAGCATCGCGATCTGCACCTGCGGCGAGCCGGTGTCGGCCTCGTTGCGGCCGTGCTTCGTGATGATCTCCTGCTTTGCTTCCTTGGTCAGGGCCAATGCCCTCTCCTTCCTGTCCGCCTCCTCAGGCTCCGCCCACGGCGCCAAGGACGTGACGCGAGCCGGGCCTGGGTCGCGGGGTAGGGTAGCGGAAACCGGCATGGCGAGCGCGATTCCGCAGGGGCGACTGCTCGAGATCGTGCGCGACGCGCGCGAGCGTACCGGTGTTCCGGCTGTCACCGCGGGGCTCCTCGTCGGTGAGCAGGTCGAGTTAGCGGCGGCCGGACCGGTCGAGGCGGACACGCAGTTCCGAGTCGCCTCGATCACGAAGTGGTTCACGGCGTCGCTGGCGGCGCTCCTGCTCGACCTCGAGGCACCGCTGGACGGCGAGGCGAGCGTCGGCCGGCTCCTGTCCCATACGGCCGATCTGCGACCGAACTCGAGAGAGCTGCTTCCCGAATCGTGCCGCGGGTTGTGGTCCTACTCGAACGCCGGCTACGTGCTCGCCGGTGAGGCGTGCGCCGCCGCAGCCGGCACATCCTTCTCGGCCGCCGCGCAAGAGCGGCTGCTCGAGCCGCTCGGTCTCGAACGCACCGGTTTCGAGGAGCCGTCGGACGCGGCTCGCGGGCACGTCCAGGACGGCGCGACGGGACACCGGCCGGCACCCGACGCCATGTACGCGGAGCGGCGGCGGCCGGCAGGCGGGCTCTGGTCGACGGCCGGCGACCTGCTCCGGTTTGCCGAGCATCAGCTCGGCGGCCCGGGACCTCTCGCGCCAGCGCAGGTGAGGGCGGTGCAGACGCCGCGAGCCGAGGCGTTAGGCGGCCGCTACTGCCTCGGTTGCTGGAGCCGGCCGCTCGCCGGCGGCCGCACTGCGTTCGACCACGAGGGATCGGTGGGCGGCTACCAGTGCCTTCTCCTGCTCGTTCCGGAGGATCGGGCGGCGCTGGTCGTGCTGACCAACAGCTGGCGCGGCAGCGGCGCGATCCGGCGCGTTGTGCGCGAGCTCGGGCTCGTGCCGGCTCCGCTCGTGGGGACGCGCGCAGAACACGTGGAAGCGGGCCGGTACGAGCTCGACGACGCCTCCGCCGTCGTGTCCGAGCAGAACGGCCGCTGGCGAGTGAGCGAAAGCGAGACGGATCCCCTCTCCGGCACCCGGATCGAGCGCCCCGAGTACGCGGTCGACGATCTCGGCGGAGGGATCTACGGCTTTGCCGGCGGCCTGCTGATGGGCCACCGCCTCGACTTCCCGCGTCACGGGGTCGCTCGGATCGGCTGGACGGCTCTGCCGGCCGCGAGATCCTGACCCGCTCAGCCGGGACGCGCGGCGTCCCGGGTCCGCTCGACGTCGTCGCCGATCGCGGCCACGAGCTCCTCGAGCGAATCGAAGCGCCGCTGCTCTCGGATCGGGTTCCAGAGCTCGACCACGAGCCGCCGGCCGTAGAGGTCGCCGTCGAAGTCGAGCAGGTGGGCCTCGACTCGGCGCTCGACGCCCTCGAAATGCGGGTTCGTGCCGATCGAGACGGCCGCGCGACGATCGAGCGTCCAGCCGGCGTACACGCCGTCGGGCGGCACGAGGAGCCCTTCCGGAACGTCGAGATTCGCGGTCGGGAACCCCAGCTCACGGCCACGCCCGTCGCCGCGGACGACGATCCCCTCGACCTCGGGAGGCCGCCCGAGCAGCGTCGCCGCCTTCCCGAGCTCGCCGGCGTGGAGAAGCTCCCGCACCCGGCTGGAGGAGACGTTCTCCACAAGCGGCACGCGGCGCACCTCGAAGCCCAGACGCCCGAGGAGGTCGAGATCGCCCTTGCGACCGCGCCCGAAGCGGAAGGTGTCCCCGGCGGCGATCGTCCCCGCTCCGATGCCACGGAGCATCCGCTCGGCGAACTCCTCCGCCGAGAGCGAGGCGAGTTCCGTGTCGAACGGAAGCACGAGGACGTCCTCAACACCTGCCTCCGCGAGCAGCTCGAGCCGGCGCTCGAGCGTGGCCAGGAGCTCGACCGGTTCACCGAGCACGGCCCGGGGATGCGGATCGAACGTGACGACCGCAGTGCGCAGCCCAGCCCTCCGTGCCGCCTGGATCACGCGCTGATGCCCGCGATGGACGCCGTCGTAGGTTCCGATCGCGACGGCGCGCCGCGCCTTCGGCAGCTCAGCCGGCTGCCGGGCGACGTTCACTTGCCCAGCTCCGCGCGCGGCGCCTCCACCTGCGCCACCACGTCGGTCTCGGCCAGCAGTCGCTCGGGCGTGAACGCCTCCGGCGCGACGGCGTCGACCACCGAGAAGGGCCCGACCTCGGTTCGCCGCAGCGTCGCGCAGTGCCCGCCGAGCGCGATCGCAAGCGACCGGACGTAGGTCCCGGAACTGACGTGGGCGTCGAGCGTCACCGTCTCGCCCGTATACGCGATGACGTCGAGCGTGTGCACCGTCGACCGGCGTAGCGGCATCTCCACCTCGACGCCGCGCCGGGCGAGCCTGTACGCGCGCTCACCACCGATCTTCACCGCGGATGCGGCGGGGATCGGCAGCTCGATCTCACCGCGGAGGTCCTCGAGCCGTCTGCCGAGCTCGGATTCGCCGGGCGCCGCATGGCTCTCGACGACCTCCCCCTCCGGATCCCCGGTCGAGGTGCGGCGGGTGAGGTCGATCTCGGTGATGTAGCGCTTGTCCAGGCCGACCAAGCATGGAGCGAGTTTAGTTGTCCTGCCGGACAACAGAAGCAGGAGCCCGGTCGCAAACGGGTCGAGCGTTCCCGCGTGGCCGGTTCGGGCCCCGGTGATCCGGCGGATCTGTGCGACGACGGCGAACGAAGACGGGCCGCGCGGCTTGTCTACGAGCGCAACGCCCGCCGGCTCAAGCGCGCGCGGCGGCACGCTGTTCGAGGAAGCCTTCGCGGATCTGCTCGATGATCTGCTCGAGAGGGAGATCGGTGGAGAAGCCGGCGGCCTGGCGGTGTCCCCCGCCACCGAAGCGCCGTGCGATCGCCGAGACGTCGAGCTCGTCGATGCTCGAGCGGAGGGAGCCCTTGTACGCCTGCGCCCGTTGAGCGAGCTGCTCGCGCACCAGCACCGCCAGCTCGGCCCCTTGGACGGCGCGAAGGTAGTCGATGATCCCCTCGGAGTACGGCTCCGAAGCCCCGGCGTCCACGAAGTCGCTGCGCAGGAGGTGGGAGACGACGATTCGCCCGCCTTCGAGCACCTCGGCGCGGTCCAGGGCGTGCGCGAGCAGCTTCAGCTTTGCGAACTCGACCGACTCGTAGACCTCCTGGAAGACGGCGTGGATATCCGCCCCTGCCTCGACCAGCTCGGCCGCGAGCCGGAGCGCCTTCGGAGTCGTATTCGCGTATTGGAACCGTCCCGTGTCGGTGACGAGCGCGATGTACAGCGGCTCCGCGAGCTCGGGTGTGAGCTCGACCCCCAGCTCGGCGAAGACGTCCCGCAGCACCTCGCCGGTCGAGGATGCGTCGGCGACGATGAGGTTCACGTTGCCGAAGCGCGTGTTGTCGTGATGGTGGTCGACGTCGAGGACGAGCGGGGCCAGGGGGAGGAGGGCCTCGTCGCCGATTCGATCCTCCTTGGCGCAGTCGACGGCGAGCAGCACCCGCTCGCCCGCGTCCTCCGGCCGTTCGCGCACGAGCTCGTCGAGCGGCATGAATACGTACTCACGCGGCAGCGGCGTCTGCCCGGGGAGGTACATGACGGCGTCCTTGCCGAGCTGCCGGAGCGCAAGCGTCGCCGCGAGCAGCGATCCCAGAGCGTCCCCATCCGGGTTCTCGTGCGTGACGACGAGGAAACGCTCGTGCTGCCGCAGCGCGTCTGCGATCGCCTTCAGGTCAGTCGTCTGAGTCATCGTCGTCCGGCGCGAGCTCGTCGATCAGGCGGGTCATGCGCACGCCGCGCTCGACCGTCGGATCGTACTCGAACGTCAATTGGGGAGTGCGTTTCAGCCTGAGCTCGCGTGCGAGCCGCGACTGCAGGACGCCGTGCGCGGCCTCCAGCCCGAGGAGGCTGGTGCGCTGCTTCCGGCCGGAACCGAGCACGCTGACGTAGACGGTGGCATGCCGCAGGTCGGGAGCTGTATCGACTCCGGTGATGGTGGTCAGGCCGATGCGGGGATCCTTGAGCTCCGGCAGGGCATCGGCCAGCACCTGCCGCACGGACTCGTTCACCCGGCGCATCCGATCGCTCATCGCTCCTATTCAAGCGCTTGTGTACCGGCAACGCGCTCGCGGACATTCTCCTGGATCGCTCGCGCAAATCGACCACGCCCCACCCAGGGTGGGGAAGCGATCCCTCCGCCCTCGAAGGCGACGCTACCGCGGACACCGTCACGAATGCGTGCAAAGCGATCGCGAAAAGCCGGCGATTCGCCCCGAGTCGGCGCGGAACGCCCGCGCCTGCCCTCAGCGGATTACATCGAGCACGAGGGGGCGGGGCTCGGGGTCGTCGCCGATCTCGAAGGCGGCGAGCAAAGCCGATTCGGCTGCCTCGGCCGCTCCGCGGTCGCTTGCGTGGATCTCGGCCAGCGGTTCGCCGCGCTCCACCCGGTCGCCCCGCTTGGCTCGGCAGACGACGCCCACGGCATGGTCGACCGGCTCGTCCTTCCGCTCGCGCCCGGCGCCGAGCGCCATCGCGACTGCGGCGACCTCCCTGGCACGCACCTCGCGCACGACGCCCTCGGCGGGTGCAGACACCTCCGCCACCACCTCCGCGCGAGGAAGCAGCGCCGGATCGGGATCGCCGCCCTGCGCCCGAATCCAGCGCTCGTACGCCCCGAGCGACGACCCGTCGGCAAGCGAAGTCGTCACGCGTTCCCGCGCCGCCGCTTCGTCCAGCCCAAGGCCCGACAGAGCGAGCAGCTGGGTCGCGGCAACGACGACGAGCTCGCGAAAGTCCGGCGGACCGCCCCCCGCAAGCGTGTCGTACGCCTCGCGCACCTCGAGTGCATTGCCGACGGCGCGACCGAGCGGCTGCTCCATGTCCGTGAGCAGGCAGACGACGTCCAGGCCGGCCTCCTCCCCCAGGCCACGCATCGCCTCGGCGAGGCGGCGCGCGTCGTCGACCGTCCGCATGAACGCCCCCTCCCCGACCTTCACGTCGAGCACGAGCCCACTCGCACCGCCGGCGATCTTCTTGGACATGATGCTCGCCGCGATCAGCGAGACCTCGTCGATCGTCGCCGTCACGTCGCGCAGCGCGTAGAGCTTCCGGTCGGCCGGGACGAGATCGGCGCTCTGCCCGGCCACGGCGAGCCCGATTTCCCGCACCTGCTCGATGAGCGCCTCGGTCGAGAGCTCGACCCGAAAGCCCGGGATGGACTCGAGCTTGTCGAGCGTTCCGCCCGTATGGCCGAGCCCGCGTCCGCTCATCTTCCCGAACGGGGCACCGCACGCGGCGACGACCGGACCCAGCGCGAGCGTCGTCTTGTCCCCCACTCCACCGGTCGAGTGCTTGTCCACTACACGCCGCCCCAGCTGCGCGGCGAGGTCGACCGTCTCCCCGCTCTCGACCATCGCTTCCGTGAGGGCGAACGTCTCGACCGCCGATAGGCCTCGGAACCAGATCGCCATGAGCAGCGCGGCCGCCTGATAGTCGGGCACCTCGTCGCGCGCGTACGCAGCGACGAAGTCCCGCAATTCGGCCGCGGGTATCTCCTCGCCATTCCTCTTGCGCTCGATCAGCTCGGCGGCATGCATCGTTCGCGCGAGCCTATTCCTCAGGATCGACCACGAGCCGCTCGGCGAGCACGACCTCCCACTCCTGGCCCCGCAACCAGCGTTCGGCCTCGTCGAGCAGGCGCTCTACCTCCCGATGCTCCCGCGCGACGCACGCCGCCGTGATCCGCGCGCGCTGCCAGACGTCGTGGTGATCGACCTCCGCCACAGCCGCGCCGACCCGGTTCTGGAGCTGGGCCTTGGCCGAGCGTAGATGGTGACGCTTGTCCTTGAGCGAGTGCGCCCCGGGGAAGTGCAGCTCGCAGGTGAGGATCCCGACCCAGCCGCTCGGCACGCGCTCATTCAAGCCGATTCGAGCGCCCGCTCCAGCACCTCCGCCGCGGTGCCCACCGCATCGATCTCCGCGCTCGTCGCTTCAGCCAGCAGGCCCTCGAGCAGGTCGAGCCTGCGCGACCGCCCCCGTTCGAGGATCCGCCGTGCCTTCGCCGTAGCCTCGATCCGGATCGATCGTGCATCGTTGACGTCCGGATACCGGCGCGCGAACCCCTCACCTTCCAGCGCCGTCACCAGCTTGCTCATCGTCGCCGGAGTCACCCCCTCCGCTGTCGCCAGCTCCGTCAGCGAGCGCGCGCCGCCGAACACCAGCACCGAGAGCGCGGCTGCTCGCGCCGGCGTGATGCCCATCGCCTCGTCGTCCACCTCCCGGACCCGCCGCAAGAGGTGGATGGCCGCGGAATGGATTCCACTGGCCGCGTCGCGCCGTCCGCTTGACATAGTTGGTTAGGCTAACTAATAATCTCGGACATGTCTACCATCTTCGAGTTGATCGACGCCTGCGACGTGGCCGGAATCCGCGAGCTCGCAGCCCGTCAGCCGGCGGCGGCCGGCGAACATGACGACCAGGGTCTGAGCGCGCTCATGCGCGCGGCCTACCGGGGTGACGAAGTCTTTGCCGCGGTTCGCGATGCGCACCCACCGCTCGGCCCGTTCGACCGGATCCTGGTCGGCGAGAGCACCGGCCTCCCCGGCCCCCACGACCGGACACCCGACGGCTTCACAGCCCTGCATATCGCGGCATTCGTCGACAACGCCGCGGCGGCCGAGACGTTGCTGGAGGCAGGCGCCGACCCCGATGCGCTCGCTACTGCGAGTTTCGCGCGCGTCACCCCGCTCGGAACCTGCTCGTTCGTGGGCGCACTCGGCGTCGCCAGGGTGCTGCTTGCGCACGGTGCCGACCCGCACGTCGGCGAGGACGGCGCCTACACCGTCGAGGCGGAGGCGATCGCGCGAGGGAATGAGCAACTCGCCGAGCTGATCAGGGAAACCACACGGTGAGCTGAGCGCCGGCGCGTCCGCGACGGCCGGCCACGCCACGAGGGCTCGAGCTGATCGAATCGAGCGACTAGGAAGCGGCTGAGGGACTCTCGTCGAGCGACGTCCGCTCGACCTCGCGCGTCTCGAACATCTCGAGCACGTCTCCCTCCTTCACGTCGTTGAAGCCGTCGAGGAGGATCCCGCACTCGAAGCCCTCCGCGACCTCACGGACGTCGTCCTTGAACCGCTTCAGCTGGGCGATGGTCGTCGTGTAGATCACCGCCCCGTCGCGGATGACGCGGACACTGGCGTTGCGGCGAACCACGCCGTTCGTGACCATGCAGCCGGCGATCGTGCCGAGCCGCGAGACCCGGAAGAGCGCGCGCACCTCGGCCTCGCCGATCGTCTCCTCCGTCGTGACGGCGGCGAGCTTGCCGACGAGCGCCTGCTCGATCTCCTCGGTGAGCTTGTAGATGACCTCGTACGTGCGGATCTCCACGCCCTCCCGCGATGCGAGCTCCCGCGCCTCGGCGTTCGGCCGGACGTTGAAGCCCACGATGAGGGCGTCGGACGCCGACGCGAGCATGATGTCGTTCTGCGTGATCGCCCCCACTCCCTCGGCGATCACGTTCAACCGCACCTCGGGATGCTCGAACTTCGACAGCTCCGAGACGACGGCCTCAACCGAGCCCACCACGTCGCCGCGGACGATCAGGTTGAGGTCCGACACCTCGCCGGCCTGCAGCTGCTCGTACAGCCCTTCGAGCGAGACTCCGGTGTTCGGGCGCACGGCCGCGAGCTGCTCTCGGCGGAGCCTCTCCCCGCGGCGGTTCGCGACCTCGCGGGCCTCCCGGTCGTTGGCGACGACCCGCGCGAGCTCCCCGGCGGCAGGCGGCTTGTCAAAGCCCAGGATCTCGATCGGCTCGCCGGGCGCCGCGCTCTCTTGCCGCTCGCCCTTGTAGTCGAAGAGTGCCTTGACGCGACCGTAGGCATCGCCGGCGACGACGGCGTCGCCGACCTTGAGCGTGCCCCGCTGCACGAGCATCGTCGCCACCGGCCCGCGGCCGACGTCGAGCCTCGACTCGATGATCGGGCCCGAAGCTTCCGCGTTCGGGTTCGCCTTGAGGCCTTCGAGCTCGAGATCCGCGACGAGCAGCACCTTCTCGAGCAGGTCGTCGAGGTTTTGCTGGGCCTTCGCCGAAACCTCCGCGAACTGCGTCGAGCCACCCCAGTCCTCCGGCTGCAGCTCTTGCTGCGCCAGCTCGCCCTTCACGCGGTCGACATTCGCATCCGGGAGATCGATCTT
>DATEPQ010000164.1:0-4908 GCA_035273125.1 Gaiellaceae bacterium | reverse complement strand
CCCTCGCCGAACGTGCGCAACGCGTCCTGCGCCTCGCTCAGCTCGTACGTCCGGTCGATTGCCGGCGTGAGCTCCCCGCGCTCGAGCAGGTGGGCAAGTGTCTGGAGGTCGGGCTTGTTGAAGCTCGCGACGAAGAATTTCGCCGGGCGCCTGCCGAGCCGCGACATGAGCCAGGTTGCGGCGAGGTGCCCCAGCTGCCGTCGGCTGCCGTGCGCGCCGACGATCACGAGCCGGCCGTCCGTGTCGAGCGCTCTTCGGAGGGCACGCCAGGAGTGGCCTCCCGCCACGTCTGCGATCAGGTCGTAACGCTCCCCCTCGCGCGTGAAGTCGACCCGCGTGTAGTCGAGGACGCGATCGGCTCCGAGCGCACGTGTCTGCTCGACGTTGCGCGTGCTGCAGACCGCGGTCACGTGCGCGCCGAACGCCTTCGCGATCTGGACGGTGAGCGTGCCGACGCCGCCGGAGGCGCCGTTGACGAGGACGCGCTCCCCCGCGCGGAGGCGGCCGTGATCCCGCAGCCCCTGGAGCGCGGTCAGGCCCGCGACCCCCACCGTCGCCGCCTGCTCGAAGGTGACGTTGGGCGGCTTGCGCACGACGTTGATCGCACTCACGTACTCCGCGAACGCGCCGCTGCGACCGCCGAACACCTCGTCGCCGGGCACGAGGTCGGTCACGTCCTTCCCGACCTTCTCCACCACACCCGCGAAGTCGGTGCCGAAGAGCACGCTCTTCGGCCGCAGGATCCCGCCGCGGGTGACCGGGCGCAGAAGGCGTGGCCAGCCGCGCAGCTGGTGCCAGTCGGCCTTGTTGAGCGAGCTCGCCCGGACGCGCACCAGGACGCGATCGTCCGTCAGGGCGGGTTGGTCGACCTCTTCGACGTGCGCCACCCCCGGCCCACCGTATCGATGCCGTACGAGTGCCTTCATCATCCGTCTCTCCTCCATACGCCGTAAGTTTACGGCGTAAGATGCCATACGGCGTAAGCTATGTCAATGGCAGCCACCAAGCGGAAGCCCCTGAACCGCGAGCGCATCCTCGCCGCCGCGCTCGAGGTCGTGGACGAGCAGGGGATCGAGGCACTCTCGATGCGGAAGCTCGGCCAGTCGCTGGGCTACGAGGCGATGTCGCTCTACAACCACGTCGCGAACAAGGACGACCTGCTCGACGGGATCCTCGACCTCGTGCTCGCCGAGATGGAGCCGCCTGAGCCCGACGGCGGGCTCCCGGCGATCCGCGCGGCCGCGCTCTCGGCCCACGAGGCGCTGAAACGGCATCCGTGGGCGGCCAACATGCTCATGTCACCGGGCCGGATCCGCCCGGCCAGGCTTGCGTACATGGAAGCCCTGCTCGCCTCGCTCCGCGGTGCCGGGCTGTCTGCCGAAACGACGTACCACGCCTACCACGTGCTCGACGCGCACATCATCGGCTTCTCCCTCTGGGCGTCGACGCACGGGAAGATGCCGGAGCACATCGAGGACGCGCGTGCCTGGTTCGAGAAGATGATCCCGGTCGCGACGCTCCCCTACCTGCACGAGCACGGGCTGCAGCACCTCGACGACGGCCCGCACCACGACGTCAGCGCGTTCGAGTACGGCCTCGACCTCCTGCTCGAGAGCCTCGAGCGGTCGCGCTAGCGCAGCGCGTCGGGTGTTGCCGTCTCGACGAGACGCGACGCCGCCCGGGCGAGCTCGGGGTCGGAGGTCACGAATGCGTCCGCTTGCAGGGTCGTGAGCGCGACGTACTCGGCGGGGTAGGTGGTCTCCCAGTCCAGTTGCTCCGCGACCTTCCACGCCTGCTGCTGCAGCACCTTGTCCCCGAGGAAGCGCACCTTGAGCGAGTTGATCCGGCGCACACGTTCGAGCCCCTCGGCGCGCGTGATCTCGCCGCGCCGGGCCGCGTCGTAGAGGGCCGCCAACGCCTGCGAGCGGACGAGCGTCGGCGCGACGAGCTTGTGCGCCGGCGCGACCTCGATCTCGCCGGCGGCGATCCGCAACAGCGTGTCGGAGTCGACGACGAACCGCGTCACCGCACGGTCGGGGCTAGCGCTTCGAGAACTGCGGCGCCTTACGCGCCTTGTGCAGCCCGGCCTTCTTGCGCTCGACCTGCCGCGCGTCGCGCGTGAGGAAGCCCTCGCGCTTGAGCGACACGCGCAACTCCGGGTTCGCCTCGACGAGCGCCCGGGCGATCCCGTGCCGGACGGCTCCCGCCTGACCCGTCAGGCCGCCGCCGTGCACACGGACGCGCAGGTCGTACTGCCCCTCGACGCCCGCGACCTTGAGCGGCGATACGGCGATCGTCTGCCAGACCGAGCGTGGGAAGTACTCCTCGAGCGTGCGGCCGTTGACCCAGGTGGCCCCGCCGCCGGGGCGGAGGATGACGCGCGCGACCGACGTCTTGCGCTTGCCGGTGCCGCGGTACTGCGCGAGCTCGCTCACTGGGCGGGCTCCAAAGGCTTGGGATTCTGTGCCTCGTGCGGATGCTCGGGGCCGGCGTAGATCTTGAGTTTCGTGATCTGCTGGCGCGCGAGCCGGTTCTTCGGGAGCATCCCCTTGACCGCGACCCGCAGCACTTCGGTCGGCCGGCGGTCGAGCTGCTCGCGGAGCGTCCGGCTGCGCAGGCCGCCGGGATAGCCCGAGTGGCGGTAATACCGCTTCTGGTCGAGCTTGTTGCCGGTCACCTGGATCTTCTCGGCGTTGACGACGATCACGAAGTCGCCGGTGTCGACGTGCGGCGTGTACTGCGGCTTTCGCTTGCCGCGGAGAGTGTCGGCGATCTGGGTCGCGAGGCGGCCGAGCGTCTTGCCCTCGGCGTCGACGAGATACCACTCGCGCGTGATCTCTCCCGGCTTGGCGCTGTAGGTCTTCATAGAAAGCGGCGGACTCAGGCCCGCCGGCGGCCGATTGTAGCGAATGCGCGCCGCAATCCCTCTTCGAAAGCCGCCGCTCCGCCGTGCGAGGGGTGGCGGACGTAGGGCGCGTGGAGCGCCCCGGCGGCGAGCCTCCCGACGGCGATCGCGACGCGCCCTCGTGTGAGCTCGTCGAGGAATGGGGCCGCCGCCGCGACCTCCGCGCGCGTGGGCCGCCGGTTCCAGCCTTCGCCGCCGGGATGGGTCGGCACGACGTTCCAGAGCAGCACCTCGTCCTCGACCCCGAGCTCGGCGAGCACGCGGTGGACGATCGTCGCCGTCGCCTCGGCCGGCCCGGAGCCCGTGAGCTGGCGCTCGGACGTGAAGGGAATGCCGCTGACCCGCGCGCCGCGATAGCCGGCTGCCTCGCCCACGAGGACGACCTCGGCGACATCGCGAGCCTCGAGGTACGACGCGAGCCGCCGGCAGAGGCGTGACGATCCTGCGTACTGGTTGTACGTCTCGCCGATCCGCGCCCGGGCCAGCTCGGCTACGAGGTCCAGGTGTTCCATCGAACGAGCTCGTCGACCGTGCGACGGCGTTGCGTGGCGCGGCTCGTCTTGGAGCTCCAGCCGGGATCGGGACGTGGGTAGCCGAGGCTGACGCCCGCGACGAGGGTGAGCTCGTCCGGGATTCGCAGAAGCTCTCGCAGCTTCTGCTCGTCGTCGCCGAAGATCCCGTAGACGGCCGCGGCGAGGCCTTCCTCGATCGCGGCGACCAGGATCAGCATCATCGCGGCGCCAGCGTCGACGTGCCAGAACGGGACGGGCCACTCGATCTCCTCGCCGTCCTGAAGCTTGTCCTCCCTCTGGTAGCGGTCGTGGTAGTCGGCCTCGCGCGTCATGACGAAGACCTGGGCGGCGGCGGTCTCGAACCAGGGCTCGACGCCCTCGAGCGGCTCGTCGTCTCCGAGCGCCGCGATCTGCGCGAGGAGCTCTGGGTCGTCCACGACGAGCAGGCGTTGCCCCTGGGCGAAGCCCGCGCTCGGTGCGCGGCGAACCGTCGCGGTGATTCGCTCGAGCACCTCGCGCGGCACCGGCTCGCCGGTGTAGTGGCGAACCATGCGGCGCTGCCTGAGCAACTCGTAGAGGGAGCCCATCTCGGGCTCCTACGCTACTCCCACTCGATCGTCGCGGGCGGCTTCGACGTGACGTCGAGCACGACGCGGTTCACGCCCGGGATCTCGTTCACGATCCGCGCCGAGATCGTCTCGACGAGGTCGTACGGGAGCCGCGCCCAGTCGGCCGTCATCGCGTCGTCGCTCGTCACCGCGCGGATCACGATCGGGTAGCCGTACGTGCGCTCGTCGCCCTGCACGCCCACCGACCGCACCGCCGGCAGCACCGCGAACGACTGCCACAGCTCGCCGTAGAGCCCCGCCCGCCGCACCTCCTCCTGCAGAACTGCGTCTGCCTGGCGCAGGATCTCGAGCCGCTCCGCCGTGACCGCTCCGATGATCCGGATCGCGAGGCCGGGGCCGGGGAAAGGCTGCCGCCAGACCATCCGCTCGGGCATCCCCAGCTCCTCCCCCACGCGCCGCACCTCGTCCTTGAACAGCAGGCGCAGGGGCTCGACGAGCCGCATCTTCATGTCCGGCGGCAGGCCGCCGACGTTGTGGTGCGACTTGATCGTCGCGGCGAGGCCTTCGCTGCCGCCCGACTCGATCACGTCGGAGTAGAGCGTCCCCTGCACGAGCCAGCGGACGTCCCCGAGCGTGCGGGCCTCCTCCTCGAAGACGCGGATGAACTCGCGGCCGATGATCTTCCGCTTGTCCTCCGGCTCCTCGACGCCGTCGAGCAGCTCGAGGAAGCGCTCCTGCGCCTGCACGTGGACGAGCGGGACGTGGAAGTGCTCGCCGAACGTCTCGACCACCTGCTCGGCCTCGTCCTGGCGGAGCAGGCCGTGGTCGACGAAGACGCACGTCAGCTCGAGCCTCGATCGCCAGGTCGCGGATCGCCTGCGCGCGGTGCTGGGCGAGGAGGTCGCGAAGGCCGAGACGAAGG
>DATEPQ010000163.1:0-13366 GCA_035273125.1 Gaiellaceae bacterium | reverse complement strand
CGAACTGGAAGTTCGGGACGGTCAGCGTCCGGTCGACCGCGGCGTTGAGGGTTACGGTGACGATCACTGCCGGCGCACCACGCGGGGCGCAGGTTACTGGACGCGGATCGTCTGGCCGACGTGGAGGGCCGTCGGGTCGATGCCGGGGTTGAGCTGCTCGAGCCTGGCGATCGTCGTCCCGATCTTGCTCGCGATCGACCCCAGCGTGTCGCCGGACTGGATCGTGTAGGTGCGGTGATGTCCCTTGTGAGGGGGCGGATGCGTTTTCTTCTTCTTCGTCTTCGAGATCACCGTCGTCGTCGGCGAAGTCGCGCGGTGCTGCCCTCCCTGCTGCAAGCCCGCCCGCACGACGAGCGCGCCGATCGTGACCGCCGCGAGAAAGGCGACGGGCGCGGCCCAGCGCGTGATGCGACCCCGCTCCACCGCTCAGCTCACGGCGGCGACGGCGCGCAGCTCACCCGCGAGGCGCTCGGCCTCTGCCGCCGCGGCCTCCTGCCAGCCTGCGCCCCGGTCGGCATAGAGGATCGAGCGCGACGCCGAGACGAGCGCCCCTGCCGGGCCGACCGAGAACGCCTCCGCGAGATCCTCGGGGTGCCCGCCCTGAGCGCCCACCCCGGGCAGCAGGAGCACCGACCGGGGCAGAAGCTGCCGTGCCTCCGCGACCTCCTGCGGGAAGGTCGCGCCGACCACCGCGCCAACCGAGGAGAGCCCGCTCTCACCGACGAGGCCGGATCCCCAGCGCGCCACGAGGGCCGCCACGTGCTGCCAAACGGGCCGACCGTCGGCGAGCGGTAGATCCTGGAGGTCGACGCTGCCCGGGTTCGAGGTCTTGACGAGCACGAACACGCCGAGGCCGTCGCGCGCAAGGAAGGGCTCGAGCGAGTCGAGCCCGAGGTACGGATTCACCGTGACGGCGTCGGCGAGCGGCGCGAACGCCGCGGCGTAGGCGCGCGCAGTCGAGGGCACGTCGCCGCGCTTCGCGTCGGCGATCACGAGCACGCCCGCCGCTCGGGCGTACGCGCACACCTCGACGAGCGCAGCCCAGCCGTCCGCGCCCTGCGCCTCGAAGAACGCCGCCTGCGGCTTGACGGCGACCGCGGTCCCGGCGACCGCATCCACGATGCCCCGGCAGAACTCAACCACCCCGACGCCCTCGGGCATGAGGGCCGGATCGGGATCGAGGCCGACGCACAGGGGCGCTCCCTTGCGCTCGACGGCCTCGGCGAGCCGATCCGCGAAATGACCCGCAGCGCTCATCGCAATGAGGATACGGGTACGTCCGGAAAGGGCTTCCCGCGGAAACAAAGAGGCCGCCCGAAGGCGGCCTCTCGATCCTCGGAGGAGACTTGGTAGTCGCTAGTAGGACGATCCCCCGCTCTTGACGGCCGACTTGAGGCCGCTGCCCGCCGAGAACTTCGGGACGGTCGCTGCGGGGATGTGCACCTTCTCGCTCGGGTTGCGCGGATTGACCCCCGTCCGAGCCGCACGATTCGCGGTCGAGAACTTGCCGAATCCGGTGAAGGTGACCTCACCTCTGCCCTTGAGCGTGTCTGTGATGGCCTCGAGGAACGCGTCGACGGCCTTACCCGCGTCGCGGTTGGACAGCTGCGCGCGGCGGGCAACCTCGGAAACAAACTCCTGCTTCGTCACTCTCTCCTCCAGTCGTAGATCGCTTGCTGGGCCTGAACGACCCTACCAACTCCATGTTTGCGGCTCAACCATGCGGTTTTGCGGGGGTTTTCTCGGCTGACAGCAAGTCTCCTGCCCGGAAAAGGGGCCGCAAACGAACCGCGTGGCGCGCGAGAGCGTCTGCCCCGCCCTCTTCCCGATCGATCACGCAGACCGCCGTACGAACGACGAGACCGGCCTCACGAACCGCCGAGATCGACTCCACGAGCGCGCCGCCGGACGTCACGATGTCCTCGATCAGGCACACGAGCTCGCCCTGCTCGAACGCGCCCTCGAGGCGGTTCGCGGTGCCGTAGGCCTTCGCCTCGTCGCGGACGATCACGAACGGCAGGCCGCCGGCGAGCGAGGCGGCCGCGGCGAGAGGGACGGCTCCGAGCACCGGCGCGGCGAGGCGCACCGCCTCGGGCTCGTGCTCGCGGACGGTGGCGGCGATCCGCTCCCCGAGTGCGCCCAGGAGGTCCGGCCGCGTCTCGAAGCGGAACTTGTCGAGGTAGTAGCGCGAGCGCTTGCCGGAGCGGAGGAGGAAGTCGCCCTCGAGGTAGGCGGCCTCGACGAGCCCCTCGCGGAGCTCCGTCTCGTTCATGCGTGCCCCGACGCCACGAGGACCTGGCGCGCGAGCGGCAGCAGCCGGGCCGCCTCCGGCGAGCCGGCTCCGAACGTCACGAACGAGCCGTCGTCGAAATACACGTCGAGCCGCTCGCGGCTGCCGCCGAACCAGCGCCGGTAGACCGCCGTCCCCGCGAGTGCGCCGCTCGCGAAGCCGGCCAGGGCGAGCAACCTACGCGTCATCCGCCAGGGCCGCGTTCGGCGGCCCGGTCTTCCTGCCGGGCATCGGCGGCTTTGCCGCCGGTGCTCCCAGCATTGAGCGCTACGAGGCAGCGCTTCAGGTCGTAGAAGACGAGACCCGGGGCGACCTGCTCGCGGGCAACCGCGACGATCGCCTGCTCCTCCCCGGCCACGGCGAACACGTCTCCCCCGGCGAGCTCGGCGCGGAGCTGGGTGACGCGACCCTGGTCGCTGCGGAACGCGGCGGAGCCGTCGAGCAGCTCCCGCGCCGCCCGCGCGAGCAGGGCTGCACGCGCCTCGGGTACGCCGACGGAGCCGGCGAGCTCGCCGTCGCCCGAGACCACGGCCGCCGCCTCGATCTGCGGCGAGATCTCGACGAGATCGGCGAGAGCGGCTGCCGCGTCCATCGGTCCGACGGTAGCAAGGTGCAGACTCTGATCCCGTGCGCATCCGTCGGCGCCAGCTCGTGCACAAGTTCTTCGCCGATCGCGGCACCCACCTCGCGGCGATGGTCGCGTACTTCGCGCTCCTCTCCTTCGTGCCGCTCGTCTTCCTCGCACTGTCGCTCCTCGGCCTCGCCCACCGCGCCGAGGCGTCGAACTTCTTCATCAAGGAGCTGAAGCACGCCTTTCCCGGGACGTCGCTGAACAGCATCATCAAGCTCGTCCGCCGCGTCCAGGACAACGCCGCCGCGCTCGGGATCATCGGCGGGATCGGGCTCATCTGGTCGTCGCTCTCGTTCTTCAGCGCGCTCGAGTCGGCGCTCAACATCGTCTACGGCCTGCCGAACCGGCGCTTCCTGCACGGCAAGCTGCTCGCGGCGACCCTCGCCACCAGCGTGCTCGTGACGCTCTTCGTCAGCCTCGTCGTCGGCGCACTCGGCGGCGAGTTCCTGCGGAACAACCTCGGGTTCGCCGACAACCCCGTGCTGGCCTACATCGTCTCGATCGGGGCCTCGCTCGCCGGGGTCTTTCTCTTCCTCCTCGCCATCTACCGCTGGCTGCCGAACACGAGCGTCCGGGTGGAGGAGGCCCTCCCGGGCGCCGTCCTCGGTGCGGTCGTGCTGGAGGCGTCGTTCCAGGCGCTGCCGATCTTCGTGCGCTTCGCCGACGTGAACGTGACACTGCGGACGCTCGGCGGCCCGGCGATCCTGCTGCTCTGGCTGTACGTGATGGCAAACGTGATCGTCTTCGGCGGAGAGCTCAACTGGTGGTGGCGCGAGCGTCACCGAGAGCTCTCAGAAGCGCCTGAGCAGCCCGCGCTCGATGGGACCGTCCAGCCTTCCACTCGTTCCCCAGCTCCGCCACCGTCTGCTCCTCGTTCTCCGGAATGAAGATCGGGTCGTAGCCGAAGCCCTCGGTGCCCGCCGGCTCGTGCGCGATTCGTCCCTGGAGCGTGCCGGTGCCGCGCAGCTCCCGGCCGTCGGGCGAGAGGAGGACGAGCTCCGACACGTACCGCGCGCCTCGCTCGGCGACATTCTGGAGCTCGCCGAGGAGCTTGGCCACCGCAGGGGCTCCTTCCGGCGCGTAGCGGGCCGAGAGCACTCCGGGCCGGCCGCCGAGCGCGTCCACCTCGAGGCCCGAGTCCTCCGCCAGGACCCACCCGTTCATCTGCTCGTGCCCGAACGCCGCCTTCAGCGCGGCGTTCTCGTAGTAGGTCGCGCCGGTCTCGGGCGGGTAGTCGTCGCGGTCGAGCGGCTCGAGTGTCCAGCCGGGGAGAAGGGCCTCGAGCTCGCGCGCCTTGTGCCGGTTCCGCGAGCAGAGCACCGCGCTCAGTCCGTCCACTGCACCTCGAGGACGCCGTCGATCTCCGCGACGCCTGCAACGATCGCAACGGCGGTGCTTCCCGGCGGCAGCTCGACGTCCGCAGAGACCGACCGCCGGTCCCCCTCCTGCGCGACGTCGAGCGATACGACTCGCGCTCCCTGGTGCTCGATCGCCTCGATGATCGGAACGGGACTGCCTCCGGCAGCGATCTCGACGAGCAACCGGTCGTGCTGCGGGCGATAGCGGCTGAGGGTCCGGAAGGCGACGACCCGCAGCGGCCCGAGCGTGAGCAGCGCACCGAGGGTGGCGATCAGCGCGCCGTCCCAGTACCCGGCGCCGGCAGCCATGCCGATCGCGGCGACGAGCCAGAGGGAGGCCGCGGTGGTGAGGCCGCGCACCGAGAGGCCCTGGCGGATGATGGCGCCGGCGCCGAGGAAACCGATGCCGCTGACGATCTGCGCAGCGATCCGCGTCGGGTCGACCTTGCCGTCGAAGTTGCTGAAGCCGTAGGCCGAGACGAGCGTGAAGAGGGCCGCGCCGACCGAGACCACGAGGTGGGTGCGCAGGCCGGCCTGGCGCTCGCGCAGCTCGCGCTCCACGCCGATCGCGCCCCCGAGGGCCGCGGCGACGAAGAGGCGCAGGAGCACCTCCGGCCAGCCGATCGTGGCGGCGGCGAGGACGAGGCTAGGGGAGCTCACGCGCGACCGCCTCTGCCTGCAGCGCCGCGATCTCGCCGATCCCGGCCGCCGCCAGCCCGAGCAGCTCGTCGAGCGTCTCGCGCGCGAACGGGTCGCGCTCGGCCGTCGCCTGCACCTCGACCAGGCGCCCGTCGCCGGTCATCACGACGTTCATGTCCGTGTCCGCGCTCGAGTCCTCGGAGTAGTCGAGGTCGAGCAGGGGCGTGCCCTCGACGACTCCGACCGACACGGCCGCGACCGAGTCGCGGAACGTGCGCGAGAGACCGAAGCGGTCGAGCGCGCGCATGGCGGCGACGTAGGCGCCACAGATCGCCGCGCAGCGGGTGCCGCCGTCGGCCTGGAGCACGTCGCAGTCGAGCCAGAGCGTCCGCTCTCCGAGTGCCTCGAAGTCGGCGACCGCGCGGATCGCCCGGCCGATCAGCCGCTGGATCTCGACCGTCCGCCCCTGCTGCTTCCCGCGCGCGGCCTCCCGTTGCACCCGCTCGCCCGTCGACGCCGGGAGGAGCGAATACTCCGCCGTGATCCAGCCGCGCCCCTGGCCGCGGAGCCAGCGCGGGATGTCTTCCTCGACCATGGCCGTGCAGAGCACCTTCGTGCGTCCCTGCGTGATCACGGCGGAGCCGTGCGGATTCTCGAGGTAGTCGGGCTCGAAGGAGATCGGGCGGAGCTGGTCGGGCTTGCGGCCGCCCTCGCGCGTGCTCACGCTGCAGCGCCTTCGAGCGTCGCCACGGTCACGTGCTCGACCTCACGGACCGGCAGCTGGAGGAAGCGATTCCCGAGCTCCCGGAAGGCCCCCGGGTCGCCGGTCGTGAGGAAGCGGTAGGCGCCCACGCGGTCGCGCTCGTTCTCGACGCCCTTGCGCGAGAGCGTCTCGGCCACCTCACGCGCGGTCTCCTCCGCAGAGAAGACGAGGGTCACGTCGCGGCCGAAGACGCGCTCGAAGATCTTGCGGATCAGCGGATAGTGCGTGCAGCCGAGGATCACGGTGTCGACCCGCTCCGCCTGCAGCGGCGCCGCGTACTCGCGTATCGCGCGTTCCGTCTCCTCGCCGTACGGGTCGGCGCCCTCGATCAGCGGCACGAGTGCCGGGCAGGCGACCTGATGGAACGAGATGCCGGCGTCGAGCGCGTGCACGAGCTCGGCGTAGCGGCCCGCCTCGACGGTCGCCGCGGTCGCGAGCAGGCCGACGCGTCGGTTCCGCGTGGCCTGGACGGCGGCGTGAGCCTCGGGCGTGAGGACCCCGACGACCGGCACCCTCAGCTCCTCCTGCAGCTGCGGCAGCGCGGCCGAGGTCGCGGCGTTGCAGGCGACGAGGATGAGCTTCACGTCCTGCTGCTCGAGATACGCGCCGATCTCGCGCGCGAAGCGACGGATCTCCTCCAGCGGCCGCGGCCCGTACGGCAGGCGCGCGTGGTCGCCGAGGTAGACGAAGTCCTCGTGCGGCATCGTCACGAGGCACTCGTGGAGGACGGTCAGCCCTCCCACGCCGGAGTCGAAGACGCCTACCGGCCGCGGATCCATGGCTTCCATCGTAAATGCGCGCTAGCGTGAGGCTCGTGGGTCGGGCCCGGGTCGCCTTCGCCGTCCTCGCCGCGGCGCTCGCGTGCGCCGGGAGCGCCTCGGCCGCGGCCGGCTGGACGGAGGTCACGATCCCCGCCTCCGACGCGACGCCGCTCGCCTGCGCGTACATCGTCCCGAGCGGGACCGCTCCGGCCGGGGGCTGGCCCGGCGTCATCCTCTTCCACGGTCTCGGGCAGTCGCATGCGGACCTGGAGCCGATCGGCACCGCTCTCGCCCAGCTCGGGTTCGCCGCGCTCGCCTGTGACGCCCGCGGCACCGGCGGCTCCGGGGGCAAGTTCGGGCTCGACGGAACAAGGGACGTGCAGGACGCGCAGGACCTCTTCAGCTGGTTCGCCGGCAGGAGCGACGTCTCGGACACCAGGATCGGGGCGTTCGGCCTCTCGCTCGGCGGCGGGGAAGTCTGGAACGCGGCAGTCGCGGGCGTTCCCTTCAAGGCGATCGTGCCGGCGATCACCTGGACCGACCTGGGAGCTGCGCTCGATCCGGACGGAGTTCCGAAGTCCGGCATGGTCGGAATCCTCTCCAGGGCCGTGCCGCCGGCGAACTGGGATCCCGCGCTCGCCGAGGCTGCGCAGGCGCTGCTGGCGGGCTCGGTGACGCCCGCGGTCAGGAACACGGAGGCGACCCGTTCGTCGCGCTCGCAGCTCCACGCCCTCACCGTGCCGACCCTGTTGCTGCAAGGACGGCGCGACTTCTTCTTCGACATGGATCAGGCGATTGCGGCGTGGAAGCTGCTCGCCGGCCCGAAGCGG
This sequence comes from Gaiellaceae bacterium, assembly GCA_035273125.1. Lineage (GTDB taxonomy): Bacteria > Actinomycetota > Thermoleophilia > Gaiellales > Gaiellaceae > Palsa-739. The sequence continues at coordinate 6,094 of DATEPQ010000163.1, read as the reverse complement.
CTCTACCTCGGCGACCTCGGCCACGCCCCCGCCAAGAACCCGGCGGACGAGGAGTCCTCGTACTTCGCCGAGGCGGTCGTGTGGTTCCAGAACTACGTGAGTGCCGGCTCCCCGGCGGGCATCCCCGGCGGCGTCGAGCTCGCCCACGATCCCTGGGACGGCCAACCGAACGTGTACAAGAAGTTGCCGGCCACGCGGAAGGCAAGTGTCAACCTCCCCGGCAAGACGAAGCTCGGCGGAGGCGGATTCGCCACTCGCTCGGCACGCCTGACCGGAGGCCCGTACGAGACGTTCGGCCACGGCTTCGTCACCGTGCACTACTCGGGTGCCACGAACTGGACGCATCTCGTGGCGACCGTCCTGGTGAAAGGGAGCAAGACACCGGTGACGGAGGGAGCGGCGCCGATCAAGTCCTCCTCGGGCGTGGTGAAGATCCCGCTGCTGAACCAAGCCGTCCGCCTGCCGCGGGGCAAGAAGCTCGTGGTCGAGCTCGGAGCGACCTCGGCGGACGACGTGAACCACGTCGGCGTCCCGATCTACGCAAGCGCCGTCCCCGGCGGAGCGTCGATCACGCTCGGCAGCTCGACGCTCAAGCTCTCCTTCCTCGAGCACACCGTCTCGAGGTAGCGAGGTAGCGTCCGCCGGGTGGCGGCGACGATTCGGATCGGCACGTGCTCGTGGGCCGACGAGGCGCTCTCGAAGTACTTCTATCCGCCGAAGCTGCCGGCGAAGGAGCGGCTCGCCTGGTACGCCGAGCACTTCGACACGGTCGAGGTCGACTCGACCTACTACCGCCTCCCGAGCGAATCGATGGTGCAGGGCTGGGCCGAGCGCACGCCGGACGGCTTCACGATGCACGTCAAGGTGTTCGGTCTCATGACCCGGCACCCGGTCAAGGCCGAGACGATCCCGGAGGACCTGCGCGCCGAGATGCCCGTGGACGAGCGCGGGCGGGTGGACCGGCCGCCGCGCGAGCTCCGCGGCGAGATCTTCCGCCGTTTCCTCGCAGCGCTCGAACCGCTGCGTGCGGCCGGCAAGCTCGGCGGACTCCTCTTCCAGCTGCCACCCTACGTCGTCTACAGGGATTCCTCGCTCGACTACCTCGAGTGGGCGCGGGAGCAGCTCGGCGGCGACGAGATGCTCGTCGAGTTCCGCCACCGCTCGTGGCTCGACGACGAGAGCCGCGCCGCCAGCCTCGCCTTCCTCGAGCGGATCGGGGCCGGCTACGTCGTCGTCGACGCCCCGCGTTCGGACACGGCGAAGAACCTCGTCCCGACCGTCGTCGCGACGACCTCCCCGACCGCGTACGTCCGCTTCCACGGCCGCAACCTCGAGACCTGGAACAGGCGCGGCGGCTCGGCGGCGGAGCGCTTCGACTACCTCTACTCCGACGACGAGCTCGAGGAATGGGTCGGGCCGCTGCGCGAGCTCGCGGGGCAGTCGGAGCAGGCCTATGCCTTCTTCAACAACAACGCCTCGTCGGAGGATCCCGAGAACCCGCTCGGCCGCGTCTCGCAGGCCGCGACGAACGCGCAGCAGCTGCGTCGGCTCCTCGACGTGAACAGGATCGCGGCCAGCGGCGGAACGTGAACGTCCTCTCGATCACGCACGACGGCGACGCGGGGATGGAGCTCTTCGGCCCCATCGTCAGCGAGGCGGGCCACCGGATCGACGAGTGGAGCTTCGAGCAGGGTGCGCCCCCGCCGCTCGATCCCTACGACGCGGTGCTCGTCTTCGGCGGCTCCCAGCATCCCGACCAGGACGATCTCCATCCGTGGCTGCGGGACGAGCGGGACTGGCTGCGCGGGCTGATCGAGAGGCCGCAACCCACGCTCGGCATCTGCCTCGGCTCGGAGCTGCTCGCGCAGGCCGCGGGCGCATGGGTCGGGCCGCTGCCGGTGCCCGAGATCGGCTGGGGCGAGGTCGAGCTGACGGACGCCGGCGCAGCGGATCCCGTCTTCTCCGCCCTGCCGCCGCGGTTCGAGGGACTCCTCTGGCACCACTACGCGCACGACCTACCGGAGGGAGCCGTCGCGCTCGCGCACAGTGCCGCGTCGCTGCAGGCATTCCGGCTGGGCGAGCGGTGCTGGGGCGTCCAGTTCCACCCCGAGGTGACGGAGCCTCAGCTCTGCCGCTGGATCGGCGACGCGAGCGACCCACCGTCCGATCCCGAGCGGATGCTGGCCGAGACGCGCGAGCGGATCGGCCACTGGAACGAGCTCGGACGCCGCCTCTGCCGCTCGTTCCTCGCCGCGGCCGAACAACTGCGTGCCCGCTGACGCACTGGCGCTCGCCCTCGCGGCGGCCGTCCTCCATGCGGGCTGGAACGTGCTGCTCCGCGGGTCGGAGGACGTCGAGGCGCGCTTCGCCGTCGTCCTTGCCCTCTCGGTCCTGATCTTCGCACCGGTCGCGGCCGCGACGTGGTCCGCCTCATGGACCGTCGCGCCCTACGTCGCCGCTTCGGCCGCGTTCGAGACCGCGTACTTCGCGCTGCTCGTGGCCGCCTACGGCCGGCGGGAGCTTTCGGTCGTCTACCCGGTCTCGCGGGGCTCCGCTCCCGTGCTGGTGCTGCTCGGCACGGTCGTCGTCCTCGGCCGCCACGTCTCGGCCGGCGCGGCAGTCGGCGTGTGCCTCGTCGCCGCCGGAGTCGTGCTGGTGCGCGGGATCCGGCGGGGGGCCGAGGGCGTGCTGGTCGCGCTGGCCATCGGCTGCGCGATCGCGGGCTACACGCTCGTGGACAAGGACGGGCTCCGGTACGCCGGCTCGCTGCCGTACCTCGAGCTCGTCCTGATCCCGGTGGCCTTCGTCGCGGTACCCGTCGTGGTCGCGCGGCGCGGCACCCGCGCGCTCCGCGCGCAGCTGACGGCGTCGACCGTCGCCGCCGCGGTCGGCTCCTTCGGTGCCTACGCGCTCGTGCTCGCAGCGCTCCGCCTCGCGCCTGCGCCGCAGGTCGCGGCGGTGCGCGAGACGAGCGTCGTCCTCGCAGCGCTCCTCGCGGGCACCTTCCTCCGCGAGCGCGTCGGGGTCGAACGCCTCGCGGGAGCCGCAGCCGTCGCCGGCGGGGTCGCGCTGCTCGCACTCTCCTGAGAAGATGGCGCGCGCATGAAGCAGCTCAACACGCTGGACCGCGTGATCGTCGGAGCCGCGGCGGTTGGCTTCGTCGCGCTCTTCCTTCCGTGGTACGAGGTGTCCCTTGGACGGCTCAGCGTGACCGGGAGCGGTGGGTTCGTGGGCTCGGCGGGAGCGGCGTGCCTCACAGCGGCGGGTGCGCTCCTGCTCTATCGGCGGGCCGGGGGCTCCCTGCTGTCGGGGGCGAACGCCGGCCCGTCGGCACTCGTCGCCGGCCTCGCCGCGGTGGGGCTGGTGCTCGTGATCGTTCGCTGGGCGACCCTGCCCCGGTACCACGCCCGCGGCGCGGAGGTCACTGCCAGCTACGGCCTCTACCTGGCGCTGATCGCCGGCATCGTCGAGACGGCCGCCGCCCTCCTTGCCCTGGGCACGGCAGGCGAGCAGCGTCCCTGGGACGAGCCCGCCCCGGAGGCCGAGAAGTAGCTCAGCGCTCGAGCGGCAGCTCGTCGTGCCGGCTCCACTCGTGCCAGGAGCCGGCATAGTTGCGGGCGTCGTAACCCGCAGCGCGTAGCGCAAGCGTCGCCAGCGCCGACCGCGAGCCGGAGTGGCAGTAGGCGACGATCTCCGCCCCCTCGGGCAGACCGACGAGCTCGCGGATCTGCTCGGCCGCCACCGGCCGGCCCGGCCCCTCGAAGAGATGGCCGACGTCGAGATTGCGCGCTCCGGGGATGTGGCCCTGGCGCGGGTCACACTGGTTGCCGCGGCGCCCGGTGTACTCGTCCGGGGTCCGCACGTCGAGGATCGTCAACGTCGCGTCGTCGAGCCGGGTCGCAAGCTCCTGCCGCGTCGGGAACGCCTGCGGATTCGCCTCGAGCTCGGCGTCGGCCTCGCGGACGTGGTCGAGCTCGACCGCTCCCTCCTCGAGCTCTCCCTCCCAGCCCGCCATGCCGCCGAGGAGGATCGCCACCTGCGGATGCCCCGCGAGCTCGGCCATCTGCGCCGCCGGCATCGCGCCGACCCCGTCGCCGCGGTCGACGAGGACGAGGCGCTCGCGGCCCGTGATTCCGTGCCGCCGCAGCCGCAGCGCGATCTCGTGGGCGAGGGCCCGCGCCGAGTCCTCATCCGCGGCCGGCGGCGGGGAGCCGAGGACGAGCGGCCGCGAGCCCGGGATGTGGCCGCGCATGTGCGCGTTCGGGCCGCGGACGTCTCCCACGACGAGATCGTCCTCGCCGAGGTGCTCGGCGAGCCAGGAGGAGTCGACGACCGCCCTCATAGCGCGGCCACGACACCGGCTTCGGCTGCGATCGCGGGGCGCTCCTCGAGCCGCGCGAGCCACGCAACGAGTGAGGGGTGGCCGCCGAGCTCCACGCCGAGCATGTCCCGCGCGCGGAGCACCCAGGGAACGAGAGCGATATCGGCGAGGCTGTATTCGGTTCCGCCGAGATAGTCGCGGTCGCGGAGCCGCGCGTCGAGCGTCGCGAGCGCGGCGTCGAACTGCTCGGCGGCGCCGTCCTCCCGGCGCCGCAGCGCGTAGTAGGGATCCGTCAGATCCTTGTCCCGGAAGATGAGCAGCCTGACCGCCGCGCGATCGGCGGGATCGGCCGGCAGCAGCGCCGGCTGCGGGTAGCGCTCCTCCAGGAACTCCATGATCACCGTCGACTCGGGCAGCGGATCGCCGCCGTCCTCCTCGATCACGGGCACCCGCCCGGCCGGGTTCTTCTCGTACAGCCACGCGGGCCGGTCCGAGAGGTCGATCTCGACCGTCTCGACCTCGAGACCTTTCTCGGCCAGGACGATCCGGGCTCGCGCGGCGTAGGGACAGCGTGCTGCGTTGTAGAGCGTGATCACGGTTGCACCCCCATCACGGTTGCGATCTGTTCGTACAGCTCCTGGGCGGGCGGGAGCTCGCCGGGTGAGGCCGCGGTGCGCGCCACCTCGCGCACACGCTTCGGATCGGCGCCGGTCAGCCGCCCGACGACCGTTGCGTTCGCGCCGAGAGCGTACGTGTCTCCCGGCGGCAGCGGCCCGTAGAACTCCGGAACGGACAGGTACTCGTCGACGTCGGCGCCCTTGTCGAAGAGGTCGTAGCGGACGACGACGCCGCGCTCGATACCGAGCGAGAGGACCACGCCTCCGCTCGTGTACGAGAGCTCTTTCGCGAGCGACTTCAGCTTCGCCGGGTCGGCGTCCGTCGCGTCCGAGCGCACGCGCACCCAGTTGCCCTCGACCTCGACGTCCGCCTCGTGGCGGAGCACCTTGGCGGCATCCCGCTTCACCTTCTCGACGTCGTCGGTCTGGACGTGGACGAAGCCGAAGGTCGGGCCCGCAGCCGGGGCGAGGCGCTGCTCGAGCTCGGCCAGCGGAGCTCCGAGCGTCAGCTCGACCGGCTTGAAGCCCCAGCGGTCGTAGATCGCGCGCGCCTCGGTGTTCGAGGCGAGCACCTCGAGTTCGAGCACCTCCGCGCCGATCTCGCGCAGGCGCGACGCCGCCTCGCGGACCAGCTCGGTCGCGAGGCCGCTGCGCCGCGCAGTCGGGCGCACGTAGACGACCTCGAGGAAGCCGAGCCGCTCGCCCTTGCGCCGCGCCACCGCGAGCCCTGCCTCGTCCGCGAGTAGCACGACCTCGTCGCGGATCGCTTGCTCGAGCCAGTCGAGATCCTCCGCGAGGTCGTCCTCGCGCCACGGCTCGTCCGGGATCTCGGTGTTGAATTCCTGCCACAGCTCGCGCACGAGCGGAAGGTCGTCGGCGGTGGCGGGGCGAATCACAGGCTCTGAATCAGACGGTCAGGAACTGCGCGAGCAGATAGTGCGCGGTCAGGTTCTGGAACGGCTCGAACCGGGCGCCGGTGGCGCGGACATCGACGTCACCATAGAGCCCGCGCACAGCCTTGCGCAGCGCGAGGTCGCCGGCCGGCCAGGCGCGCGGGCGGCCGAGGTAGCGCGCGAGGAACCAGTCCGCCGTCCACTCCCCGAGCCCGCGCAGCGCGGTCAGTTGCGCCTTCACCTCGTCGTCGGCGAGCAGCGCC
>DATEPQ010000162.1:0-11464 GCA_035273125.1 Gaiellaceae bacterium | reverse complement strand
GTCGTCCCCCGCGAGCCCGGTCAGCTCGAGGGCGGGCGAGATCAGGATCGCGCCGTTGAGGCCGATGCCGGTCTCCTCCTGCAGCATTCGCACGAGCCGGCCGACCCGGTACCCGCCGTAGCTCTCGCCCGCGATGAAGATGGGCGAGCCCCAGCGGTCGTGCTCGGAGAGCCACCGCGCCATGAACTCGCACAGGGACTCGAGGTCGCGCTTCTGGCCGAAGTACTCGTTCGGATCCGGCTTCTCCCCCTCCGCCGGCTTGTCGTCCTTCTTCGGCTCGTTCTCGATGATGCGGCTGAAGCCGGTGCCGACCGGATCGACGAACACGAGGTCCGCCCACGACAGCCAGGACGACTCGTTCTGGACGAGCTGTGGCGGCAGCGTGGGCAGCGTCCCGTTGGCCGGGAACGCGACGCGCTGCGGGCCGACGGCGCCCATGTGCAGGTACGCCGACGACGCGCCCGGCCCGCCGTTGAAGACGAACGCGACCGGCCGGTTGCCGTCGCCGCCCTCGGCGACGTACGAGACGGAGAAGATCTCGGCGGAGGGCTTCTCCTTCTTGCGCAGGACGAGCCACTTGGCCGTCGCGGTGTAGTCGAGCGGCTTCGCTCCGCCGGTCCAGCGGGCGGAGGTCTCCGTCCCCGCCGGCGGCTCGTGATCCGGCTTGGGCCCCTCGGCCTGCTGCTCGTCTGCCATCAGACCTTGGCCTCTTCGCGCTCGCGCTTGGTCTGCTCGATGATCTTCTGCGCGACGTGCGCCGGGACTTCCTCGTAGCGGAGGAAGTGCATCGAGTAGTCGCCGCGGCCGCCCGTCATCGAGGTCAGCGCCTGCGAGTACGTGAGGATCTCGGCCATCGGCACCTCGGCCTTGATCGTCGTCATGCCGCCGGCCGGCTCCATGCCCTGCAGCCGCCCCCGGCGCGAGTTGAGGTCGCCGTTCACCGCCCCGACGTTGTCGTCGGGCACCGTCACCTCGAGCTCCATGATCGGCTCGAGCAGCACGGGATCGGCCTGCTGGTACGCCTCCTTGAAGGCCATCGAGCCGGCGATCTTGAAAGCCATCTCCGAGGAGTCGACGTTGTGCTCCATGCCGTCGACGAGCGAGACGCGGACACCCTGCACCGGCGCGCCTGCGAGCTCGCCGTGCTCCATCGCCTCGCGGATGCCCTTGTCGACGGCCGGCCGGTACCCCTGCGAGATCACGCCGCCGACGATCTTGTCGACGAACTCGTAGCCGAGCTCGCCGTCCTCCGCCGGCAGCGGCTCGAGCACGATCGCGCAGTCGCCGAACTGGCCGCGTCCTCCGGTCTGCTTCTTGTAGCGGTGCCGGGCGCGAGCCTCCTTGCGGATCGTCTCCTTGTACGGGACGCGCGGTGGATGGAGCTCGACCTCGACGTGGAAGCGGGTGTTGAGCCGGTCGACCGCGACCTCGACCTGCATCTGCGACAGGCCGGAGAGGAGCTGCTCGCCGGTCTGCGGGTCGCGGCGGAGCAGCAGGGTCGGATCCTCCTCGTGGAGGCGGCGGAGTCCGGTCGCCATCTTCTCCTCGTCGCCCTTCGCCTTCGGCGTGACGGCGAAGCTCATGACCGGCTCGGGGAAGTCGATGTGCGGCGGCTCGACCGCGACCTCGTGGTCGACGAGCACGTCGCCCGTCACCACGTCCTTGAGCTTCGCGACGGCGCCGAGGTCGCCGATGCCGAGGGCCTCGACCTGTTCGGAGTCCTTGCCCTGCATCAGGAGCACCTGGCCGAGCCGCTCCTTCGCATGGGTACGCGGGTCGACGAGCGTCGTGTCGCCCGTGACCGGGCCCGCGAGCACCCGGAAGCAGCTGATGCGGCCGGTGAACGGGTCGGCGATCGTCTTGAAGACGAAGACCGCCTGCTTCGCGTCGCCGAACTCGATCGTCGTCCCCTTCTTGGCCGGCGAGGGGACGCCCTCGACGAGCAGGTCGAGCAGCGCCGTCGTGCCGAGGTTCTTCGAGGCCACGCCACAGGCGACCGGGTAGAGCTCGTCTCGCGTCACCGCCTGCTTGAGGGCGTCCGCGACGGCCTCTGCCTCGAGCTCCTCGCCTTCGAGGTAGCGGCCCATGAGCTCCTCGTCGGTCTCGACGACCGCGTCGAGGAGCTTCTCGCGATGCTCCTGCACGAGGTCGGCCATCGAGTCGGGGATCGGCTGCGGCCCGCCCTCGCGCCCGCCCGAGGGATCCATGTACGCGCACATGTGGAGGAGGTCGACGATGCCCGTGAGCTCGTGCTCGCTCCCGATAGGGAGCTGGATCGCGACGCAGCGGTCGGAAAGCTGCTGCCGCGCGGCCTCGAGCACGCGGAAGAAGTCGGCGCGCTCGCGGTCGAGCATGTTGACGAAGAGGACGCGCGAGAGCTCGAGATCCTCGGCCCGCTTCCAGACGCGCGAGGTGTTGACCTCGACGCCCATCACCCCGCTGAGGACGACGACGACTCCCTCGACGACGCGCAGCGCTGCATAGGTGTCCGCCTGGAACCCCGCGTCACCGGGCGTGTCGACGAGGTTGATCTTGCGGTCCTTCCACTCGAGGTGGCAGAGCGAGCCGGAGAGCGACATCCCCCGCCTGTGCTCGTGCTCGTCCCAGTCCGAGACCGTCGACCCTTGCTCGATGGTGCCTAGCCGGTTGACATTTCCCGACTCGTACAACAGCGCCTCGACGAGGGACGTCTTCCCGACGGCGCGGTGGCCGGCGACGGCGATGTTCCGGATCTTCGTGGGCTCGGTGGCAGGCATGGCGGGACGTTTCCTCCTCGGTCGCTTCGAGCCGCATCGTATCCCTGCCGGGGAGGCGGATCGCCGCTACAGAGCGGCCGGAGCGCCGGCCGAGGCGATGTGCGCCTTGAGCCGGAGGATCGCCTTCGTGTGGAGCTGCGAGACGCGCGACTCGGTGACGCCGAGCACCTCGCCGATCTCGCGCAGGGTGAGCTCCTCGTAGTAGTAGAGGGTGACGACGAGCTTCTCGCGCTCGGGCAGGCGCGCGATCGCATCGGCGAGCGCCTCCTTCTGCTCGGTCACCGAAAGCGTGCCCTGCGGGTCGGGAGCGCTCTCGTCCTCGATCGTGTCGATGAGCGCCACCTGGTCGCCCCCACCCCCCGAGCCCGAGACCGTCCAGAGCTCGTCGAGCGCCGCGATCGAGGAGCGGGCGATCTCGCCCAGACTCTCCTCGAGCTCCTCCTCGGTGATGCCGAGCTTCTTCGAGATCTCCTCGTCGGTCGGAGCGCGGCCGAGCCGTGCCTCGAGCTCGCCGATGGCCCGCTCGATATGACGCGCGCGGGCGCGCACCGAGCGCGGCACCCAGTCCATCGAGCGCAGCTCGTCGATGATCTGGCCCTTGATGCGGGCCATTGCGTACGTCTCGAACTTCACGTCGCGCGCCGGGTCGTAGCGCTCGATCGCCCCGATCAGGCCGAGGAGCCCGTAGGAGACGAGGTCTCCCTCGTCCACATGGGCGGGCAACCCCGAGCCGAGCCGGCCGGCCACGTACTTCACGAGCGGCGCGTACGTGAGGATCAGGCGGTCGCGGATCTTCTGGTCGCCCGTCCGCCGGTAGTCGAGCCAGAGCTGCTGCGTCTCGTCGGCCCGCGTGGTCACGTCCGAGAGAATACGGCGTTTTCCGGCGGACTCCTCAGTGGCTCACCGCTTGCGGCTGCGGAAGGCGCTCGCGGAGAGGGTGGCGAGCCACGCCGCGACCGCCGCGGCGGCCAGTCCGATCACGAGCCGGCCGGTGTGATCCGCGCCCGCAAACGCGTATGCGGCGACGGCCGCCAGCGCGGCCGCGAGCACCGCGAACAGCATTCCGAGCGCGTGCCGCTGCACGTTCTCCGCTCCCGGCGCCGGCTAAGCCGGCGCCTTCGCTACCTGGCGTGCTCCGTCGAGCCTACGCACGCACCGAGCTTATTCGGGCGGAAGCGACTCCTCGCGCTCGCCCTCGTCCTCGCCGTAGCCTTTCTCCTCCTGCGCGTCCCTCAGCTCGTTCTCCTCGGGCTCGTCCCCGAGGCCCTCCGGCTCGTCCACGAGTTCGCTCATGGACATGGATTGCCCGCGGGGTTCGGCCGGAAACTCCCTCGGTACACTGGCCTACCGCACAGGGGCGTAGCTCAGTTGGTAGAGCGGCGGTCTCCAAAACCGTAGGTCGGGGGTTCGAGTCCCTCCGCCCCTGCTGCTCCCTCTGCTCAGGCCGGACCGTCGGGGCGGTCGAGCCAGGACTCGACCTCGTCCAGGGTCATGTCGCTTCGGTCCTCGACGGGCTCGCGCGCGGAGTTGATCAGGGAGTAGCCGTACTCGGAGTGGCGAAGCTGGAGACCCTGCGCGCCGGCCCGGCGCTGCAGGCTCCGGCCGCGTAGCTTCTCGGCCTTCGCGTCGTTGGCGCCCGGCCAGCGCTCCTCGCGGGCGGTCGCGCCCGGCGGCGCCGTTACCTCGCGCCGAACGCGCGGGATGCCTCCTTCGTCGCGCCGCTCGGGGCTCACCGGATCCACTCGGCCGGTGCCGGCGTGGAGTGTTCCTCGGCTTCTGTGCCCCCGTTCTGGGCAGCTGCTTCCCTGACTGCCGCGCGCTCGTCGGCAGTCTGCTCCTTCTTGGCCCGTTTGCGCTCCCGCCGCTCCTTGAGCGCAAGCTCGCGTGCGCGCTTTGCATGCGTTTGCTGTTTGGCCGCCATTTGCCCTCCCTTCTCGGTCGCACTCGATGCCCGGGCGGAACGCAGGAGTGCCCCGTGCCGCCTGCGCCTGTCAAGAACGGGCAGAGGAAGCGCACGTCGCGCACTCCGGTACTCGCTCAGATAGCCCACCGACCCTAGCAGCAACCCGCCGGGATCAGCCTGTCCCGCGCCGCCGGACTCCTCCTTCGAGTAGCAGCGGTCGGCGGTTCAGACCGCGTCGAGAGCGAGCTGGCGGAAGTCGGCGAGGCCGGAGACGCCGACGCCGACGAGCCGCAACGCGCCCGGCCGGTCGCGCAGGCCGCGGTCGAGGAGACGGCAGGCGAGGTCGGCGATCGTCTCGGGCTCGTCGATCCCGCTCGGCAGCGAGGTCGAGCGGCTGCGGATCGAGAAGTCCGCGTAGCGAAGCTTCGTCGTCACCGTGCGCGCCACCTGGCCGCGGCGCTGCAGCGCCGCTGCGACCTCGGCCGCCATCCCGCGCAGCTCGTCGTGGAGGCGCTCGCGGTCGGCGATGTCGCGCTCGAAGGTGTTCTCCACGCTGATCGAGATCCGCTCGGTGTCGAGCTCGAGCTCACGCGGGTCAACGCCGCGGGCGCGGTCGCGCAGCATCTTCCCGACGCTCCCGGGAAGGAGGCGGCGCAGCTCGTCGTCGGGAAGCGCGGCGAGGTCACCGATGGTCTCGACCGCGGCGGCGCGCAGCCGCTGCTCGGCTTTCGGCCCCACGCCCGGCAGCCGCCGCACCGCGAGGGAGGCGAGGAACGCCGCCTCGCGCCCGGGCGGCACGACGACGAGCCCGCCCGGCTTGCGTGCATCGCTGGCGACCTTGGCGACAACCTTGCACGGCGCGACCCCGAGCGAGCACGTGAGGCTCGTGGCCGCACGCACCGCCGTCTGCACCGCCTCCGCGACGACCCGCGCGGCGAGAAAGTCGTCCGCCACCTCCCCCCGGGGGCGGCCGAAGGCCGCCCGGTCTTTCCGCCGCTCGCCGGCGGCTCGGCCGCCGGCGATTGCAGCGCCGATGTCGAGGTAGCCCTCGTCCACCCCGGTCTGCTCGACGGTGGGGACGACGCCGCGCACCGTCTCCCAGACGTTCCGCGAGTACTCGCGGTAGAGCGCGTGGCGCGGCCGGACGAAGACGGCCTCCGGGCAGCGGCGGAGGGCCTCCGCGCAGCTCATCGCAGAGTGGATGCCGAACCGGCGTGCGACGTAGTTCGCGGTGGCGACGACGCCGCGTCCCCGCGGATCGCCCCCGACGACGAGCGGCTGCGACCGGAGTTCCGGGTTCTCGAGCTGCTCGACCGTGGCGTAGAACGCGTCCAGGTCCAGGTGCGCGACGATCACGCGAACAAGCGTACGGGGCGCCGCCGACGGCGACGCCCCGCTGACGCTCAGGTCAGGCCGTCGGGAGAGGCGGCGCCTCGGGAGGCGGCGCTCCACCTTCGAGGTGCCGCTGGACGTTGCGATCCGGCCGCCGGATCAGCAGGTACAGCCCGCCCACGAGGGCAATGATCGCCATCACGAGGAGCGTGATCCAGTCGATGTTGAAGAACGCGCGCGCACTCGTCAGGCCCGAGGGGTAGATCACGTTGAGGAACATCGCGGCGAGGTAGCCGCCGGCGATGACCAGTACCGGCCACGCCCACTTCCCGAGCTGGAAGGCGCCCTCGGGCTGCCAGCCGCGCGCGCGCGCGATGATCGCACCGATCACGGTCAGCAGGAACGACAGGTAGATGCCGCTGACGCCGAACGAGACGAGGGCGACGAGAGCGTTGACGTGCGCCGGGTACGTGACGAACCAGAGGTGATAGTTGCTGCCCGGATTGACGTAGACGAGCAGGCAGAAGAGCACCGTGATCACCGCGCCCATCAGCAGCGCGTTGGCAGGCGTCTTGAACCGTTGATTCACACGCGAGATCCAGCCGGAGCCGGGCAGCGCGCCGTCGCGGGCGTAGGAGAACGCGAGCCTGCTCCCCGCCCCCTGGATGGACGAGCCGCACGAGAAGAAGGCGAAGATGATGATGAGCAGCAGGAAGTCCTGCAGCCAGCTCGGCAGCTGGGCGAGGATGGACGGCACACCGCCGGCGACAGTGGCGCCGACCGGGTTGTGCTTCGCCGTCGCGAGCAAGAGCGCGCCCGTGAGGATGAGCGATCCGACTCCGCCCCAGATCAGTGCGTGGCGCATCGCCCTGGGGATCTGCCGGCCCGCGTCCTTCGTCTCTTCCGCGATGTCCCCGCAGGACTCGAAGCCGTAGAAGATGTAGACGGGCGCGAGCACGGCGACGAGGGCAGCCGCGAGCCAGCTTCCGTGGAAGTTGAAGCCGAAGGCGTTGGTCGCCTCGTGCTGGGCGCCCTGGGTCGAGAAGAGGAAGCCGAGGCCGTGGTGGAAGCCGTGGATCGCGAGGATGAGTGCGATTCCGAGCGTCCCGACGATCTCGACATAGACGCCGAACTTCGCGACATCGGCCATGATCCGGGCGCCGGTGATGTTCACCGTGGACTGGATCGCGAGCAGGATGAGGGTGATGACGAGGATCGTCCCGTGGCCGGTCGGATCGAGATTCCAGCCGAACCAGTTGTGCGTCAGCGCGGTGACGTAGCCGACGACCCCCGTGTCGACGGCCGCGACCGTGATGAGCAGGGCGAAGCCGTAGAACCAGCCCACGAACCAGCCATAGCGGGGCCCAACCGAGAACTTGCTGTATTGGAAGAGCGCTCCCGCCACGGGATAGTGGCTCGCGAGCTCGCCGAAGACGAGCGCGACGAACAGCATCCCGATGAGCGGGATGAACGTCAGCCAGATGTACGCCGGTCCGCCGATCCCGAAGCCGAAGACGAAGAGCGAGTAGATGCCGACCATCGGCGAGAGGTACGTGAATCCGACCGCGAAGTTCGAGAACAGGCCGAGCACGCGGTTGAGCTGAGGCTTGTAACCGAGGCTCTCGAGCCGCGCATCTTCGCTCGCGCTGCCGGGCGCCGCAGTCGTCACATGGCCGTCCATCGATCCCTCCTGATCCGGGGTGACCCCGTCCGAGCGAATCTACGGTTCGTGACGAAGTTGTCAATGCCTGCCTGCCGTCCATCTAGGCTCTGGACATGGCCGTCCTGACCTCGCAGCTCGACCGCGAAGCCGAGGAGTTCGCGCGGCGCCGCGAGCGGATGGAGGAGCTCGTCGCCGAGCTGCGCGAGCGGACGGCGCAGGTCGCGCGCGGCGGCGGCGAGAAGGCGACGGTGCGGCACCGCTCGCGCGGCAAGCTGCCGGCGCGGGAGCGTATCGACCGGCTCGTCGATCCCGGCACCGCCTTCCTCGAGCTGAACGCGCTCGCCGCCTGGGAGCTGTACGACGGCGGAGCGCCGAGCGCCGGGATCATCACCGGCATCGGCGTGGTCGAGGGCCGCGAGTGCGTGATCGTCGCCAACGACGCGACCGTCAAGGGCGGCTCCTACTTCCCGCTCACGGTCAAGAAGCATCTGCGTGCGCAGGAGGTGGCGGAGCAGAACCGGCTGCCGTGCATCTACCTGGTCGACTCCGGGGGCGCGTTCCTCCCGCTGCAGGCCGAGGTCTTCCCCGACCGGGAGCACTTCGGGCGGATCTTCTACAACCAGGCGCAGATGTCCGCGCAGGGCATCCCGCAGATCGCCGTCGTGATGGGCTCCTGCACCGCGGGCGGCGCCTATGTCCCGGCGATGTCGGACGAGACCGTGATCGTGCGCGGCACCGGCACGATCTTCATCGGCGGCCCGCCGCTCGTGAAGGCCGCAACCGGACAGGACGTGACGGCCGAGGAGCTCGGCGGCGCTGACGTCCACACGCGCCGCTCCGGGGTGGCCGACCACTACGCCACGTCCGACGAGCACGCGCTCGCGATCACGCGCGCGATCGTCCGGAACCTGGCCATGGCTAGCCATGGCCATGTACATGGCTATCCATGGCCAACCGCCGATCCCGAGCCCCCGGTGCTCGACCCGTCCGACCTCTACGGGCTCATCCCCGAGGACTTCCGGCACCAGGTCGACCCGCGGGAGCTGATCGCGCGCATCGTCGACGGCTCACGCTTCCAGGAGTTCAAGCAGGTCTACGGCGGGACGCTCGTGACCGGCTTCGCACGGATCGAGGGCTTCCACGTCGGGATCCTCGCGAACAACGGCGTCCTCTTCGCCGAGTCGGCGCAGAAGGGTGCACACTTCATCGAGCTCTGCTGCAAGCGGCGGATCCCGCTCGTCTTCCTGCAGAACATCACGGGCTTCATGGTCGGCACCGAGTACGAGGCCGGCGGGATCGCACGCGACGGGGCGAAGCTCGTCATGGCCGTGGCGAACGCGCAGGTGCCGAAGTTCACGGTCGTGACCGGCGGCTCGTTCGGAGCCGGTAACTACGCGATGTGCGGCCGCGCGTACGGGCCGCGGCAGCTGTGGATGTGGCCGAACGCACGCATCTCGGTCATGGGCGGCGAGCAGGCGGCGACCGTGCTCTCCATGGTCGGCGACGTCGACCAGGACGAGATCCGCGCGAAGTACGAGGAGGAGGGCAATTCCTATTACTCGACGGCGCGGCTCTGGGACGACGGGATCATCGACCCGCTCGACACGCGCCGGGTGCTCGCGCTGGGGCTCGCGGCGGCGCGCAACGCACCGATCCCGGAGACGACCTTCGGCGTCTTCCGTATGTAGCGATGATCGCGCGGATCCTGATCTGGAACCTGTTCGACTCGAAGACGACGCTCGAAGAGCTGCGCGAGCACCTCCCCACGCTGCCGGAGGGCGACGTGTGGGTCGCGAATGAGGCGCAGGACCGCTTCGGGCTCATCTCGTTCGGCGACCGGCTCCCGGACCTCGGCCCGCTCCCGGAGCTGATCGGCGACGATCCGGCCGTCGCCGAAGAGTTCGACGTCGAGTGACCCGCGCTCGGGGGACGTGGATTGCGGCAGCCGCGGCCGCCGTCGTACTCGGGCTCTCCTTCTACGCGCTCGTCGCCTGGCTCGAGCATGGCCAGCTCTCGGACGTCGGCGGCTACCAGGAGCACGCGGCGGCGATCCGCGCGGGGCAGATGCCGTACCGGGACTTCGCGTTCGAGTACCCGCCGGCGGCCCTGCTGCCGATGCTCCTGCCCGCGTACATGAGCTGGAGCTACGCGACGTCCTTCGCGGTGCTGATGGGCGTCTGCGGCGCCGCGTGCATCGCGGCTGCGGGATGGGCACTCCGTACGGTCGAGGCAGGCCCGGGACGCACATGGGCAGTGCTGCTCGCGATCGGCGTCTCTCCGCTCGTCCTCGGCTCTCTCTTCGACACGCGCTTCGATCTGTGGCCCACGCTGCTCGCCGTTGCCGCGCTCGCCGCGATCGTGAGTGAGCGCCCCGTCCTCGGCGGTGTGCTCCTGGGTCTCGGCCTCGCGGCCAAGCTGTGGCCGGCGGTGCTCCTCCCGCTCGCGGTCGTCCACCTCTGGCGGCGACGTGGACGATCGGGCGCCTTTGCCGTCGTCGGCGGATTCCTCGCCGCGGCGCTCGCGTGCTTCCTGCCCTTCGCGATCCTCGCCCCGGACGGGCTCCGCGCGATGTTCTCAGACCAGCTCGGCCGGCCGCTGCAAGTCGAGAGCCTCGGCGCGGCCGTGCTCATGGCGGCCCAGCACCTCGGCCTGCGTCCGCTCGCCACCATCGACTCCCACGGAGCACAGGCGCTGAGCGGGCGAGGAGCCGGTCTCGCCGCGGACCTCTCGACCGTGCTGGAGATCGCGGCCGTCGTGGCCGTCTGGACCGTGTTCGTAAGGCGGCGCGACGCGGGTGGTGAGACGGTCCTCCTGGCCGCCGGAGCCGCCGTTGCGGCGCTCGTCGCCTTCGACAAGGTGCTCTCGCCCCAGTACCTGATCTGGCTCGTCCCGTTCGTCTTCCTCGTGCGCGGCGAACGAGGGCTGCTCGCGGGCGGATTCGTCTTCCTCGCCCTCGGTCTCACGCAGACGTGGTTCCCCGTGCACTACTGGTCGCTCGCGCTCGACCACGCGCCGCCCTGGTCGTGGTACCTGCTCGTCCGCGACCTCGCGCTCGTCGCGATGGCGGCACTGCTCCTCCTCGAACTCACCCTCGAACGAGATTCCGCAACAGGAAGAGAACGTTGGCCGGCCGCTCGGCGAGCCGGCGCATGAGATAGCGGTACCACTCCGGGCCGTAGGGCGTGGCCACGAGGACGTCGTAGCCGCGCCGCACCAGGTCGAGCTGCAAGCGCGGGCGCACGCCGTACAGCATTTGGAACTGGAACCGCTCCCTCGGGATCCCGTGCTCGCCGGCGAACGCGATCGCGTGCTCGATCAGCGACTCGTCGTGCGTCGCGATCGCGGTGAAGCCTCCGCCGCGGAGGCACGCTTCCAGCAGACGGACGTAGGCGGCGTCCACGTCGCTCTTACGCGGGTAGGCGACCTCCGGCGGCTCGAGATACGCGCCCTTGACGAGGCGGAGGCTCGGCTCGAGCGGGAGCAGGTCGGCGAGGTCCTGCTCGGTCCGGAACAGATACGACTGCAGGACGGCGCCGACGTTGTCGTGACCGCTCTCGCGGAGAGCGCGGTAGATGCGGAGCGTGGCGTCGACGTGGGCCGACTCCTCCATGTCGATGCGGATGAAGTTGTCGACGCTCGCCGCGTGCCCGACGAGCTCCGCGACGTTGCTGTGCGCGAGCTCCTGGTCGATCGCGAGGCCGAGGTGCGTGAGCTTGAGCGCGACGTTGGTCCGCAGCCCTTCCGCGTGGATGCGGTCGAGGACTTCGCGGTACGCCGCGACGACCAGTCGCGTCTCGGCCTCGTCGCGCA
>DATEPQ010000161.1:0-12160 GCA_035273125.1 Gaiellaceae bacterium | reverse complement strand
GAACGGCTCGAGCTAGCCGCCGGCGGCGTCGCCTACGCGACCTTCAAGGCGACGGGCACCCGGCTCGTCCCCCTCTGACCTTGTAACACGTTGTTACTAGCTCGGCCGTTGTCCCGGGGGACATGTCTTTCGTGACAGCTGCGGGGCTCCCGGAGCACCTGGTAACAGTTTGTTACTAGGAAAGTCGTGTCCGTTCGGGAGGGCCGGTCACGCGCGCCTGGCGCGGTAGGCGGTGACGACGAAGGGCAGCCGGAGCCGGCCGTCCGCGCTCACCGATTCGTCTGCGTCCAGGGCCGCAGCGACGCCCGCGAGGACCCGGCGGCGCTCGTCCTCGGGTAGTGCGGCCACGCCGGAGTACGACAGCAGGTGGTCACGGAGCGCCTCGCGTGGCAACTCGTGCACGTGCTCGAACAGCTCGTGCTCGACGTCCCGGAAGAGGCCGCTCGCCGTCAGCTCCGCGGACCAGTCGCGGCTGCGCCAGCGCGGGCCGCGCGTGCGCGCCTGCGCGGCATAGACCGCCTCGCCCATGCGGGCGACGGCGGGATGCCGGTCGTCGCGATGGTTCCAGCCGAAGCCGAAACGACCGCCCGCGCGCAGGACGCGGTGGATCTCCGGCAGCGCCAGCTCGGGCTCGAACCAGTGCAGGCTCGAACCCGCCACCACTGCGTCCGCCACCCCGTCGTCGAACGGGATCGCCTCGGCCGAGCCCTCCACGCCCTCGAGGCCGAGCCCGCACAGGACGGCGAGCATCCGCGCATCCGGCTCGACCGCGACGATCCGCGTCCCGAGCGCCGCCACCGTGCGGGTCAGCTTGCCGGTGCCGGCGCCGAGCTCGATGACGAGCTCCGCTCCAGCCGGGACGAGCCAGCGCGCCACCTCGTCAGGCCACTCCGGCCGCGCCCGCTCGTAGGCGGCGGCGTGGGCGCCGAAGGTCAGCCGCCGCGGAACCGTCGTCACGACGAGAACCTAGTCAGCCGGGATGAGGGGGGTGCCGCTGCGCCGCGGCCGAGCGTGTCCAGGGACGCGACCAGGCGCGGTAGGCGAGCAGCGCGGCGACCGCGAAGAGCGCGCCCGGGACCGCGAAGTAGGGCAACGCATCCGACGAGTTGGTTCCGCCCCAGAAGATGAAGACGGCGAGCAGCGAGAGCGTCGCGAAGAGCGCGACGAGCGGTGCCCCGAGGGTGACGACCCGGTCCACCGGACCGGGCGCACCGGCGTCGTGCACCCGCGGCAGCTCGCCCGGCGGCACGTCGACGATCCGCCTTGCGGCGCCTCCCTGCTCGACGCCCTTGTCGGGATCGAGCTCGAGTGCGTCGTCGATCTCGTCGGCGGTGAGCCCGAGATGGACCGCGAGGTTCTCGTGGTCGGTCTCGCGGACCTGATCGAAGGGAACCACACGCCGGTCGTGCAGGAGCGGCAGATGCTCGCGCTCGATCCCCAGCCAGCGCTGCCCGTCGCGCTCCAGCACAGCGAAGACCTTGCCCGCCGGCTCGCCGTCACGGTCGTAGACGAGGTACTCCTCGAGCCACACGCTGTCACCGCTGACGGGCGGCAGCTCGTACGTCCAGTCGGCGCGTGCCATGCTCGACCGCTTCCCGTCGGCCACGAAGCCGACACCCGTCGGCACACCGGTTGAATCCGGGTTCAACTCACCTCGACTCGGGTAGACAACCCTCGTGGCGAGCGTCCCGCTGACCGAACCCATCACCTGGGCCGAGCGACGGCCACGGCTCGTCTTCTTCTATTCGTCCCGGTCCGGTCGTTGCCGGCGGGCGGAAGGATTCGTCGCCCAGGTGCTGCAACGTCGCCGCAACCACGACACGTTCGACCTCGTCCGTGTGTCGGTCGACCGGCGGCCCGATCTCGCCGAGAAATTCGGCATCGGGGAAGTCCCGACGATCTGCATCGTCGACGGACGGAAGCTGAAGCGGCGCATCGTCGCGCCGCGCGGCTGCAAGGAGCTCGAGCACGAGCTGGAGCCGTGGCTCCACTGATCGCCGAGACGTCCTCCTGAACTAGGTGAGCTCGCGCCGGCGGCGGCGGAGCGCCGAGAGCTTCGTCTCGAGCTCGGCGGCGAATTCCTCGAGTGTTGCCTGACGCCCGCGGACGAGCGCGAGTTGACGCTCGACGTGCGGGATCGCCTCCTCGACGATGCGGAGCCGCTCCTCGTCGCTCGGGTCCTCGGCCCAGCGGCCCCGCAGCGCGGCCCGCGCCTCCTCGGCCTCCGCCAGCTCGACGAGCTCCTCGAGCGTCAGCCCGAGGAGGTCGCGGAGCCGGATCAGCTCCTGCAGCCTCGCCACATCGGTCTCGGCGTACATCCGGTGCGAGCCCTTCTCCCGAGCCGAGCCGGAGCCGAGCAGCCCGAGCTCCTCGTAGTACCGGATCGTGCGCGGCGTGACGCCGACGCGCTGCGCGACCTCGCCGATGCGTAACGCGGTGACGCTCATGCGGCCACCTCGACGTCGAGCGGATCGACCGCCGCCTCCTCGACGTGCACGTACTTGCCCCCGCGCAGCAGCGAGGCGAACGCAGCGACCACGCACGCGACGATCGCGAAGACGAAGGCGTAGACGAGCGCCGTGTGGAACGGGCTCGAGATAAGGTGCGGGAAGAAGGCGCGGCCCGTGAGGGTGTGCGCATTCGCGGACGACAGGTGGTGCAGGACGTGCGGGCCGAGCAGCGTCCGCACGGGGTTGTAGCCGAGGAAGGCGGCGAAGAGCGTCGCGACCGGAGGCAGGTGCGAGATCCGGGTCGCGTCCGCCGGCGAGACGCCGTGCGCGACGAGTCCGGCCTGCGTCGCGTGCGGTAGGCCGCTGGCAAGGCCGACGATCATCAGCGTGAAGAAGACGCCGATCGAGAGCACGCTCGACGAGACGTTGAAGGTCGCGAGCATCCCGGCGCCCGCGCCGCGCTGGGACGGCGGGAGGCTGTTCATCACGCCGGCCGTGTTGGGCGACTGGAAGAGGCCCATGCCGATCCCGTTCAGGAGCAGGATCAGCGCGAACCAGATGTAGCCGAAGTCCACCGGCAGGACGATCAGGAGCGCGAAGCTCGTGGCCGCGACCAGGACCCCGCCGGTGGCGAACGGGCGCGCGCCGAAGCGGTCGGAGAGCCAGCCCGAAGCGGGACCGGCGAGCAGCAGCCCGAGGATCAGCGGCAGCATGTAGATGCCGGCCCAGAGCGGCGTCTGTGCGAAGTCGTAGCCGTGCTGCGGCAGCCAGATCCCCTGCAGCCAGATGATGAGGATGAACTGGAGCCCGCCTCGCGCCATCGCCGCGAGCAGGGCGGCGAGGTTCCCGGCCGCGAAGGCGCGGATCCGGAAGAGCTCGAGATGGAACATCGGCTCCGCGACGCGCACCTCGATCGCGCAGAAGAGCACGAGCAGAACGAGGCCGCCGAGGAGACACGAGAGCACGAGCGGCGATGTCCAGCCCATCGTGTGGCCGCCATAGGGCTGGATCCCGTACGTGATGCCCACCATCAGCAGCACGAGCCCGGCCGCGAGCGTGAGGTTCCCCCACCAGTCGATCTTGCCGGGCTTCCGCACGCCGAGCTCACGCAGCGAGTGGTACGACCAGATCGTCGCCGCGAGGCCGATCGGCACCGAGACGACGAACACGAGGCGCCACGAGAGCGGCGCGAGCACGCCGCCGAGCACGAGGCCGAGGAACGAGCCGGCGACCATCGACAGGCTGTTGATGCCGAGCGCGAGCCCGCGCTCGTCGTGCGGGAAGGCGTCTGTGAGGATCGCGCTCGAGTTGGCGAAGATCATCGCGCCGCCGACTCCCTGGCCGACGCGCATCAGGATCAGCCACAGCGCGCCGGCGCCGCCGTGCAGCCAGGTGATCGAGAGCAGGATCGAGAAGAAGGTGAAGACCGCGAAGCCGAGGTTGAACATCCGCACCCGGCCGTACATGTCGCCGAGGCGGCCCAGGCTGACGAGCAGGACGGCAAGGACGACGAGGAAGCCGAGCAGCAGCCAGAGCAGGTAGCTCGTGTTGCCGGGCTGGAGGGGGTCGATGCCGATGCCGCGGAAGATGTCCGGGAGCGCGATCAGCAGGATCGAGCTGTTGATCATCGCCAGCAGCGTCCCGAGCGTCGTGTTCGAGAGCGCCACCCACTTGTAGTCCAGCTTCCGCAGGTGCATCCGCACGCGGAACCCCCTTCCGCAATCTAACGTTTACGTAAGGTTAGCGGATCTGCACGAGCTTCGCGGGCGCATGCTCGACCTGGAGCGTGGTGTGCTCGAGGCCGAAGCCCTCGTCCAGCAATGCCTCGAGCTCGCGGCGGATGCCGTGGCAGTCCGCGCCGGGCTCGACGAGGACGTGTGCCGAGAGGGTCGGGAACTCGGTCGTCACCTCCCACACGTGCAGGTCGTGCACCTGAACCACCCCCGGATGCGAGGCCATCGCAGTCCCGATCTCGGCCACGGGCAGCCCGGCCGGAGCGATGTCGAGCAGTACGCGCCCGGAGTCGCGCAGCAGCCCCCACGCGGCCCGCAGCATGAGCGCCGCCACGAACAGCGCGGCGACCGGGTCGGCGCGCACCCAATCCGTCGCGAGGATGATCCCGCCCGCGACCGCGGTGGCGATAAATGCGTAGAGGTCGTTGAGGACGTGCTGGAAGCTGCCCTCGACGTTGAGCGACTGCCGGTTCGCCCCCGCGAGCTGCCAGGTGGCGGCGAGGTTGACGCCGATCCCGATCAGGGCGACGACGAGGATCCAGCCGCCGTGTGCCGCAGGAGGCGAGACGAGCCGGCGGACCGAGCCGTACACGACCAGCCCGGCGAGGACGAGCAGGGCCGCGCCGTTCGCCTGCGCGGAGAGGATCTCCGAGCGGCGCAGCCCGAACGTGCGATTCCCGCGCGCCGGCTGCGCCGCGAGCCGTAGCACGACGAGAGACATCGCAAGCGCGCCGGCGTCGGTCAGCATGTGCGCCGCGTCCGAGAGAAGCGCCAGGGAGTGCGCGAGGATGCCGGCCACGATCTCGCCGGCCATGAAGACGACGATCAGCGCGAGCGCGAGACCGAGCCGGCGAGCGTCCTCCTCGCCTGCTCCATGTGCGTGCCCGTGCGAGTGTCCGTGCACCGGCTCATCATGCACGCCTTGCGAGGTCCTACGCGCCTAATCTAGAATTTAGGCATGGCTCAACCTTCCGTGCTCGAGGCGCGCGATCTCACCGCCGCCGTCCAGGACTACGCAAAGGCGATCTACACCCTGGAGTCCCGCGACGGCGCCGCCTCGACGACCGAGCTCGCCGCGCTGCTCGCGGTCCGGCCCGCGTCCGTCTCGGGGATGCTGCGCAAGCTGTCGGGCCTCGAGCTTGTCGAGCACGAGCGCTACCGCGGGGTTCGTCTCACGGACCGCGGCCGGCGCGTCGCGCTCGAGGTGATCCGCCATCACCGGCTCGTCGAGCTGTTCCTCGTCGAGAGCCTCGGCATGACCTGGGACGAGGTGCACGCCGAGGCGGAGGTGCTCGAGCACGCACTCTCGGAGGAGCTCGAGGAGCTGATCGCGGCGAAGCTCGGCAACCCGACCGTCGACCCGCACGGCGACCCGATTCCCAGCCGCGAGCTGAAGCTCGCGGAGACTCCGGCACCTGCGCTCGCGGAGCTGGAGCCCGGCGAGACCGCCACGTTCGTCCGGATCTCGGACACCGAGCCCGAGATGCTCCGCTTCCTCGGCGAACGCGGCATCGTCCCGGGCGCACGGCTCGAGCTCGTCGACCGCCAGCCGTTCGACGGCCCGCTCTTCGTGCGGGTCGGCAAGGACGTGCATGCGCTCGGGGCGACGCTCGCCCGCGCGATGCGCGTCGAGCGCGAGGCAGCGCGCCCGTGAGCGACGAGGCCTACGAGTCCTTTCGGCACGGCGCCACTCCGCTCCACAGAATCGTCGCGCGCGGCCGGGTGCGCGCGACGCTCACGATGCTCGGCCCCGCCTTCGTCGCGGCGGTCGCGTACGTCGACCCCGGCAACTTCGCCACGAACATCCAGGCCGGCGCCCGCTACGGCTACCTGCTCCTCTGGGTCGTGCTCGCCGCGAACCTCATGGCGATGCTCATCCAGTACCTCTCCGCGAAGCTCGGGATCGTCACCGACCGCAACCTGCCCGAGCTGTGCCGCGACAACTACCCGCGCCCGGTCGCCTGGGGCCTCTGGATCCAGGCCGAGGCGATGGCGATGGCGACCGACATCGCGGAGTTCCTCGGCGCGGCGCTCGGGCTCAACCTCCTCTTCGGCGTGCCGCTCCTGCCGGCCGGCTTCATCACGGGAGTGATCGCCTTCGGCCTCCTCGAGCTGCAGCGGCACGGCTTCCGCCGCTTCGAGCTCGTCATCGCCGCGCTGCTGGGGCTCGTCCTGGCGGGCTTCCTCTACGAGACGTTGAAGATCGGACCGTCGGCGAGCGGCGCGGCGCAGGGTCTGGTCCCGCACCTGGACGGCTCGCGCTCGGTCTATCTCGCGGTCGGAATCATCGGCGCGACGGTCATGCCGCACGCGATCTACCTCCACTCGGCGCTGACGAAGGGCCGGACGCCGGTGCGGGACGAGGCCGAACGGGCGCGCGTCCTCCGCTTCCAGCGGACCGACGTGATCGTCGCGCTGGGGCTCGCCGGCCTCGTGAACATGGCGATGCTCTCCGTCGCGGCGAAGCTGTTCCACGCCCGGCCGGGGTGGTCGCACACCGACACGATCCACGGGGCGCACTCCGGCTTCTCCCACCTCGTCGGAGGAACGGCGGCGCTCATGTTCGCGGGCGCGCTGCTCGCTTCGGGCATCTCGTCCTCGAGCGTGGGCACGTACGCCGGCCAGGTCGTGATGGCCGGCTTCGTGAACCTCCGCATCGGGTTGTTCGCGCGCCGTGCGCTGACGATGCTGCCGGCCCTCGTGATCCTCGCAGCCGGCGTGAGCCCGACGAGCGCGCTGGTGCTGAGCCAGGTCGTGCTCTCGTTCGGGATCCCGTTCGCCCTCGTGCCGTTGCTGCTCCTCACGAGCCGTAAGGATGTGATGGGCGCCCACGTCAACCGGCCCGCGACGACCGTCGTGGCAGGCGCGATCGCGACGTTGATCAGCGCACTCAACGTCTTTCTGATCGCGCAGGTCTTTACGTAGAGCCGGCGCGCGACCCGGCGATGACGCCGGTGTCGAAGCCCATCCAGTGCATGCGGCCCAGGAGCCGCGCGTGCTCGACCTTGAGGCAGCGGTCCATCACGACGGGAAGCCCGCCCTCCTGCGCGATCCGCGCGCCCTCCGGGTTGATCACGCCGAACTGCAGCCACAGCGCGCCCGCTCCGACCTCGACCGCCTCGCGCGCGATCTCCGGCACCGCGGCGGGTGCGCGGAACACGTCGACGACGTCGATCCGCTCGGGCACGTCGCGCAGGCTCGCGTAGACCTGCTCGCCGAGCACTCGCTCCTCGTTCGGGTTGACGGGGATCACGCGGTAGCCATGTCGCTGCAGGTAGTAGCCGACGAAGTTGCTCGCGCGCAGCTCGCTCGCCGAGAGGCCGACGATCGCCACCGTGCGCGCGTTGAGCACGATCTCCTGGATCGTGTGCCGGTCCTGGAAGCCGTTCACGCGGTGACGGCCGAGCCGCGCGCGGCGCGGAGCCCGCGCTCGAGATCCCAGAGCAGGTCGTCGACGTCCTCGAGCCCGACCGAGAGCCGCACCGTCCCCGGCGCGACGCCGGACGCCGCGAGCTCGTCGTCCGAGAGCTGGCGGTGCGTCGTCGAGGCGGGATGGATCACGAGGCTCTTCGTGTCGCCGACGTTGGCGAGATGGCTCCAGAGCGAGAGTGCCTCGATGAAGCGCCGCCCGCCCTCGCGGCCGCTTTCGAGGTCGAACGAGAACACGGCGCCCGCGCCGCGCGGCAGGTAGCGCTCGACGAGCGGCCGGTACGGGCTGTCGGGGAGCGCGGGGTGACGCACGGCTCCCACGCCGGGCTGCTCACACAGCCACTCGGCGACCGCGAGCGCGTTCGCGACGTGGCGGTCCATCCGTACTGCGAGCGACTCCATCCCGAGCAGGAGCAGGAACGCGTTGAACGGGGCCAGCACCGCGCCGAAGTCGCGGAGCGTCTCGGAGCGGAGCTTCATCAGGAGCCCATAGATCCCGAAGGTCTCGTGGAACTTGAGGCCGTGGTACGCGGCCGAGGGCTCCGCGATGGACGGGAAGCGGCCGTTCGACCAGTCGAACGTGCCGGAGTCGACGACGGCTCCCGCGATCGTCGTCCCGTTCCCCACGAGGAACTTCGTAGCCGAGTGGATGACGACGTCGGCGCCGAACTCGAGCGGCCGGCACAGGTACGGGGTCGCGAAGGTGTTGTCCACGACGAGCGGTGCGCCGACCTCATGCGCGACCGAAGCTGCGACCTCGATGTCGAGCACGTTGCCGCCCGGGTTCGCGACCGTCTCCGCGAAGAGGGCCTTCGTCTCTGGCGTGACCGACTGCCGCCAGCCGTCCGGGTCGTCCACGTCGACCCAGTCCACGGTGATCTGGAGCTTGCGCGCGAGATGGTTGAGCTGCGCGGTCGAGCCGCCGTAGAGCGCCTTCGCGACCGCGATCCGGTCACCGGGCTCGAGCAGGGCGAAGAACAGAGCGGCCTGCGCGGCGAGCCCGCTGGCGAACGCGACGGCGCCGACGCCGCCCTCGAGGTTCGCGAGCCGCTCCTCGAACGCCGCCACGGTCGGATTCATGATCCGGCTGTAGATGTTCCCGTACTCCTGGAGATTGAAGTAGGCCGCCGCCGACTCGGTGTCCTCGAACACGAAGCCCGCGGTCTGGTAGATCGGCGTCGCGCTCGCGCCCGTGTAGGGGTCGGGCCGCTGGCCTGCGTGCACGGCGCGCGTGTTGAACCCGAACTCGCGCGGCGCCTCGTCCATCGAGGCAGCGTACCCATGAGAAAGGCCCGCCTGAGCGGGCCTTTCTATAGCGGGGGCAGGATTTGAACCTGCGACCTCCGGGTTATGAGCCCGGCGAGCTACCTGACTGCTCCACCCCGCGGCGTGGCCTCGATTGTAGCACCCTCGTTACGCTGGTCACCATGTGCGATTGGGCCGTTCGGGGAGCGCGCAGGTGATCGTCGCCGCCGTCGATCTGGGCACGAACACCACGCGCCTCCTCGTCGGCCGCGTCGCCGACGGTCGCGTCGAGGAACTCCACCGGGAGACGCGGATCACGCGCCTCGGCGAGGGGGTCGACTCGCGCCGGCGCCTCCTCCCCGTCCCGATCGCGCGCGTGCGCAACGTCCTCTCCGACTACCGGCGCATCGCCGAGACGCTCGAGGCCGAGCGCACGCTGCTCGTCGCGACGAGCGCCGTCCGCGACGCCGAGAACGGCGAGGCGTTCCTCGGTGAGATCGAGTGGAGCTACGGCTTCGCGACGCAGCTGCTCTCGGGCGACGAGGAGGCCGAGCTGACCCGGCGCGGCGTCGGCGAGATCGGGGCGGCGACCCTGCTCGTGGACATCGGCGGCGGCTCGACCGAGCTCGTCCTCGACGGCTTCCGGACGAGCCTGCCGCTGGGTTCGGTGCGATTCACCGAACGGCACGGCGAGGACGTGGACGCGAGCATCGAGTCCGCCAGGGACCTTCTGCCGGAGCTCGAGCCCGAAGCCGCAGTCGGCGTCGCGGCGACGATCACGAGCCTTGCTGCGCTCGACCTCGGTCTCGCAGAGTACGACCGCGCCCGCGTGCACGGCCACGTCCTCACGCGCGAAGGCGCGCGCACCCAGGTCGAGCGCCTGGCCAGCCTGTCACTCGAGGAGCGGCGCCGCATGCCGGCGCTGGAGCCCGAGCGCGCGCCGGTGATCGTGGCGGGCGGCGCGATTCTGCTCGCAATCCTCGACCGCTACGGGCTCGAGTCGATCCGCGTCAGCGAGCGAGACCTGCTCGACGGGGCGGCGCTCGTCGCGGCCGAGCTCCCGGAGCCGAAAGAGGGCGCTGCTCCTCCCGGCGCCTACACCTGCTGTTGAGGGCTAAGCCCAGGGCAGCCGGCGCCGGCCCGGCGGCCGCTCGCGCCGGAACGGCTCGACGGTCGCGTACGCCTGCCTCCAGTCGGACGTCTCCTCCGCGACGCTCGCGCCGTAGCGCGCCGGGCGATGCGAGGCGGGGTAACGCACCTCAGGGCTCGAGCGTGCGCCGACCATCAGGATCGCACACGGGCCCTCGCCGGTCCCGACGAAGCCGTGGGCCGTCCCGGGCGGCGCGTGGAAGAAGTCCCACTGCGTGAGTCGCTGCTCGTCGCCTTCGACGAACAGCAGGCACTCACCGGCGAGCACGAGGAACCCTTCCTGATTCGCCTCGGCGTGGTAGAGGACCGTCTGGCCGGGCTCCAGCACGGTGACGTTCACGCCGAGCTGCGCGAACTCGACGGGCGGGTCGCCGTACTCGTTCTCGAACGCGCACCTCGCGCCGCGACTCCCGGCGAACCACCACTCGGCGTCACGCACGTTCACGACGAACCAGCCGTCGGAGACGGGCGCGAGGCCCGAGCCGAGATCCTCGGTCATCGCTTCGCCCACCGGCGCTAGAGGACGAGCGAGCCGGGCTCGGGCTCGCCCTGCGGAGGCTCGTCCTCGGCGAGACGGCGTTGTACGACCGCACGCGACAGCACGCCGACGAGCCGTCCGTCCTCCTCGACGACGGGCACCCGCTCGAGGTCGTGCTCCTCGAGGAAGCGGAAGGCGCCGTCCAGCTCCTGCCCGGCGTCGAGGGTGAAGTTGGGCGGTTCGGTGATCTCCCGCACCGCAACGCCGGACGGATCGCGTCCCGCCGCGACCACCTCACGCACGAGCGTCTTGCGCGTCACGACGCCGAGCAACCGGCCGCCTTCCTCCGTGACGAAGATCGCGCGCACGTCGTCCCTGTTTGCAAAGCAACGGCCGGCCTCCTGGGCCGTTTCGCCGGCGGCGAGCGTCGTCGGTTCGGGCACCATCGCGTCGCGGACGGTTTCTGCGCTCATCGTGGGCATTCTCGCTGTCTAGGGGTAGATTCCGCGGGCTTCGAGGGCTGCCGCGACTTCGCGGATCGCGGCCACCATCGCGGCCTGGCGCAACGTGATGCCCTTGTCCACCGAGACGGCGTAGACGCGGTCGAGGGCATCGGTCATCTTGTCGGACAGCTTGCGGCGGATCTCGTCGCGATCCCAGAACAGCCGGCCGAGATCCTGCACCCACTCGAAGTACGAGACGGTGACGCCGCCGGCGTTCGTGAGGATGTCGGGGACGACGGGGATGCCGCGCTCGCCGAGAATTTCGTCGGCCTCGATCGTCGTCGGCCCGTTCGCGCCCTCGATCACGAGGGAGGCGTGGACGCGGTCGGCGTTCGCGCTCGTCAGCTGGTCCTCGCGGGCCGCGAGGACGAGGACGTCGCACGGCAGCTCGAGGAGCTGCTCGTTCGTGATCCGCTCGCACTTGTCGTAGCCCTCGAGCGAGCCGTGCTCGGCGACGTACGCGTGCAACTCGGGGACGTCCAGCCCGTCGGCCGCGAACACACCGCCGGAGATGTCGGAGACGGCGACCACCGCCGCGCCCTTGTCGTGCAGCTCCGAGGCCGCGACGCCGCCGACGTTGCCGAAGCCCTGCACGACGCAGCGCTGCTGCGGCAGCGGCATCTCGAGGCGCTCGCATGCGCGCTCCGCCGTCATGACGACGCCTGCGCCCGTCGCCTCCCGCCGGTAGATCGACCCGCCGACCGAGATCGGCTTGCCCGTGACCACCTCGGGCACGGCGTGTCCCTTCAGCATCGAGTACGTGTCCATCATCCAGGCCATCGTCTGCTCGTTCGTCGCCATGTCGGGCGCGGGGATGTCGGTCTCCGGACCGATCTCGCGCACGAGCTCCGAGGTGAAGCGGCGCGTCAGCCGCTCGAGCTCGCGCAGCGACAGCTCGCGCGGATTGCAGCGGATGCCGCCCTTTGCGCCGCCGTACGGAAGGCGCAGCAGCGCGCACTTCCACGTCATCCACGTCGCGAGCGCCGCGCACTCTCCGAGCGACACCTCGGGGTCGTAACGGATGCCGCCCTTCGTAGGCCCGAGCACGCTCGAGTGCTGCACGCGGTAGCCCGCGTAGACGTGCATCGTCCCGTCGTCGCGCCGCAGCGGCACGGAGACGATCAGCGCACGCTCGGGGAAGGCGAGCCGCTCCGCGACGTCGTCGGAGATGTC
>DATEPQ010000160.1:0-2517 GCA_035273125.1 Gaiellaceae bacterium | reverse complement strand
GTTCGTGGCGGCGGCCACCGCCGCCCGGTTCGGCCCGTCCGAGGGCGCGGCGGCCGCAGCCCTCGCGGCGAAGCGCGAGCTGCGGACGATCCTCGAGCAGGCGCGCCGCGGCCTCACCCGGCGGGAGCGGGCGCGCGGGCTTCTCTCACTGCGGTCGCTCGCCCGGCCCGTGACGGTTGACGCAACGGCTTCGGCGGGTAGCGGGAGCGGAGCGGTGACATGAGCGAATCGACCTACAGCCTCTTCCAGCGTGGCCGCCGCCACCTGCGGGCGGGCATGGCCGCCCAGGCGACGGTTGCGCTCGAAAAGGCGAAGCGGCGCGAGCCGGAAAAGGCCTCGATCCGCGAGGCACTCGGCATCGCGTACTTCCGGATCCGGCGCTGGAGCGAGGCGGAGGAGGAGTTCCGCAAGCTGCTGGAGCTCTCGCCGGTCAACGACTACGCGCACTATGCGCTCGGCCGCTGTCTCGAAAAGCAGGGGCGGGATGCCGAGGCCAACACGCATTACAAGCTCGCGAGCTCGCTGCGGCCGGGCTCCGAGCAGTACCGCGCGCGCATCCGCGAGCTGGACTAGCTTCCAGGCGTGCGAGCGGTCGTGCAGCGCGTCTCGCGGGCGAGTGTGACGCCGGGCGGCGAGATCGGGCGCGGGCTCTGCCTGCTCCTCGGCGTCGCACGCGGAGATGCAGAGGAGCAGGCGGCACGTCTCGCGGCCAAGGTCGTGCGGCTGCGGATCTTCCCGGACGAGGCCGGCCGCTTCGATCGCTCCGTCGAGGATGTGGCGGGCTCGGTGCTCGTCGTCTCGCAGTTCACGCTCAGCGCCGACACGGCGAGAGGAAACCGGCCGAGCTTCGCCGGGGCAGCGCCGCCGGAGGAGGCCGAGCCGCTCTACGAGCGGTTCTGCGCCGAGTTGCGCGCCCTCGGCATCCCGGTCTGCACGGGCGTCTTCGGCGCGACGATGGAGCTCGAGTTGGTCAACGACGGCCCGGTCACGATCGTGCTCGACACCTAGCGCGCGCCGCGCGTCCGGCTGAATCCGCGGCGTTGCTACACTCGCCAGACCACATTTCACCGGATCGGAGAAATGGGCCTGCGGGCCCATTTTTTGTGACAGGGACGGGACGAATGCCGACGACACTCGAGAAGGAGCGCCAGCTGCAGGGAGAGATCGCACCGCAGGTCGAGCAGGATCTGCCGGGCGTGGACGTCCTCGCCGTGGAGCTCCTGACCCCGTCGCGCTTCCGCGTCTACATCGACCATCCGGAGGGCGTCGACCATGCCCTCTGCGCGAGCGTCACGGACGTCCTCCGCGACTACCTGCGCGAGTACAGCGTCGAGGTGTCGTCACCCGGGGTCGACCGGCCGCTGCGCCGGCAAGAGCATTTCGAGGCGGCGCTCGGCCGCCGCGTCCGGCTCCGTACCGCCGGGCGAAAGCTGAGCGGGCAGGTTCTCTCTGCCGGCGAGCAGAGCGTGAAGGTCGTCGCCTCCGACGGCGCCGAGACCGAGATCCCGTACGCCGAGATCGTGCGGGCCAATCTGATTGACGAGGGAGTGACATGACCCAGGAGATCATCGAGGCCGTCCGCGAGATCGAGCGCGACAAGGGAATCGAGGAGGGCGCGCTCGTCTCCGCGCTCGAAGACGCGCTCCTCGCCGCGTACAAGAAGACGCCCGGCGCGTCCCGTCACGCGACCGTCGAGATGGACGACGACACCGGCGACTTCCGCGTCTTCTCGGTCGAGCTGCCGGGCGACATCGAGGAGCGCCTGCTCGACGAGGCACGGGAGCGCAAGCTCGAGGAGCTCGAGAAGCTCGAAGAGGAGACCGGCGAGCGCCAGCACACGCTCATCTCCGACGACGATCTCGACATCGACTGGTCAGATGTCCCGGACGAGGACGTCAAGCGCGAGGACGTGACGCCGGAGGGCTTCGGCCGCATCGCTGCGCAGACCGCAAAACAGGTCATTTTGCAGCGCATTCGCGAGGAGGAGCGGCGGATGATGTACGACGAGTACATCGACCGCGTGACCGAGGTCGTGACCGGCATCGTCCAGCAGGCCGGCGACCGGAACAACGTCCTCGTCGACCTCGGCAAGGTCGAGGCGCTGCTGCCGCGCTCCGAGCAGGTCGACGGCGAGCGCTACGAGCAGGGCTCGCGCATCAAGGCCGTCATCACCGAGGTCCGTTCCGGGACGAAGGGCCCGCAGGTCATCCTCTCGCGACGCGACCCCGAGCTGATCAAGACGCTGTTCGAGCTCGAGGTACCGGAGATCGCGGACGGGCTGGTCGAGATCCGCGGCGTCGCCCGCGAGCCGGGCTACCGCTCGAAGATCGCAGTCGAGTCCCACGCCCAGGGAGTCGACCCGGTCGGCGCCTGCGTCGGCCCGCGTGGGTCGCGCGTGCGCATGGTCGTCTCCGAGCTTCGCGGCGAGAAGATCGACATCATCCCCTGGAACCCGGAGCCGGCTCGCTTCGTCGCCAAGGCTCTCTCGCCGGCGCGCGTCCGCGAGGTCTACCTCGA
>DATEPQ010000159.1:0-6132 GCA_035273125.1 Gaiellaceae bacterium | reverse complement strand
GGCGGGAGAGGCGGGAATGGCGAGCAGCAGCGCGCCGATGACGGCCGCGCCGATCGCACCCATCAGGAAGAGGTAATTGCGCCGTTCTCTCACGAAGGATCCTTCAAAACCGCGGCACAGGTTAGCCGCGGATCTCCTCATTCGAGGTGTCGCCGCCGACGCCTTGGTCCTCCACCGGGGACTCCTCGGGCTCCTCGCTCTCGTCGGCGTCCTCGTCCTCCGGGTCGCGCGTCACGCCCGCGATCGCGCGCCGGGCGACCCGCACCTCGGTCTCGGGCGCGATCTCGACGGTGACGAGATCGTCCTCGAGCTGCGAGACCGTGCCGTAGATCCCCCCGGCGGTGAGCACCTCGTCCCCCACGCGCAGCTCGCTGATCATCTGCTGCTGCTGGGTCTGGCGCCGCTTCTGGGGCCGGACCACGATCAGGTAGAGGAGCAGGAACGCGATGATGATGATGAAGAGGAACCCAGGCCCGCTGCTCGCTCCGATGATCACTCGTCGACTCCCTTTGCTCGTGAGAGCGCCTCGTTCTTCCAGGTGAGGAACTCGCCGCGCTCGATGGCCTGTCGCGCCGCGGCGACGAGATCGAGCAGGAAGCGCAAATTATGCAGGCTGAGCAGCCGCAGCCCGAGGATTTCCTGCTGGTTGACGAGGTGGCGGATGTAGGCCCGGCCGAAGCGCGCACAGGCAGGGCACGGGCAGCCGTCCTCCAGCGGTCGCTCGTCGCGGGCGAACCGCGCGTTGCGGAGGTTGAGCCGGCCCTCGCTCGTCAGCGCGCTGCCGGTGCGCGCCGTGCGGGTCGGGAGGACGCAGTCGAACATGTCGACGCCGCGCTCGATCACCTCGAGCACGCCCTCAGGGTCGCCGATGCCCATGAAGTAGCGCGGCTTCTCCTCCGGCAGGAGCGCGGCTGCGTCGGTGGTTGCCGCGAACATCGGCTCGCGGTGCTCCCCCACGCTGAGCCCGCCGATCGCGTAGCCGTCGAAGTCGAGGGCCACGAGCTCCTCCGACGAGCGGCGCCTCAGCTCGCCGTCGAGCCCTCCCTGCGTGATCGCGAAGCGGAGCTGTCCGGGGGCCCGCGGTAGGTCGCGCTGGCGCCCGGCCCACTCCGTCGTCCGGCGCACCGCATCCTCGAGCTCGGCGCGGGGAACGCCGGCAGGCGGGCAGATGTCGAGGCACATGGCGATGTCGGAGCCGAGCAGCTCCTGCACGCGCGCCGAGAGCTCCGGGGTGAAGCGCTCCGGGCTGCCGTCGTAGACCGAGCGGAACGTGACGCCGTCGTCGTCCGCCGCGAGCAGCGTGTCCCGGAGCGAGAAGACCTGGAAACCGCCGGAGTCGGTGAGGATCGCCCCGTCCCAGCCCATGAAGGCGTGGAGGCCACCGAGCTCCGCGACCAGCTCCTCGCCGGGCCGGAAGTGGAGGTGGTACGCGTTCCCGAGCACGATCTGGGCGCCGATCGCGTGCAGCTCGTCCGGATCCACGGACTTCACCGTCGCCTTCGTCCCCACGGGCATGAAGGCCGGCGTCCGCACCTCGCCGTGTGCCGTGCGGAGGACGCCGGCGCGCGCGGCGCCGTCCCGGGCGGTGACGCTGAACGTGTCGCTCACGGGACGAGCGTAGACGGGGGCGACCCGTTTCCCGCCGGCCTCATCGGGGTACATCGTCATGCGATGGCAAACCCGGGGCCGCTCGCTCGCACGCCGTACTTCTTCTCGGCGCGGAGGCCGTTCCGCGAGGAGCGCCTCCTCTCGTACATCCGCCGCGAGCATCGCCGCGGCCGCCACCTCGGCGAGATCCTCGAGGACTCCTACGTGCGCCGCTGCGGCTCGCCGAGGTTCGTCTGGGCGACGCTGCGAGACACATCGCTGATCGAGCTGCTCGAAGCCGACGTCCGCGATGCGTTCGAGCGCGCGAGCGAGGCGCTCTCGAACCACGCGTAGACGCGGGCGGCCAGCTCCGCGTCGCGCTCGGGGTCGGGCGTGAGGTTCAGCTCGTGCTCGCGGATCCGCCCGAGCTCGGCGACGAGCGCGCGCTGCGGTGCGTTGCTGCCGAGCAGCGTGGCGATCCGCACCGAGTGAGGAGCGAACTCGCCGAGCTGGGCGTGCAGCTCGCGCTCGCCGCCGTCGCGCCAGAAGTCGCGCCACTCGTTCGCGCTCCGCGGCCTCATCGGTTGTGGTTCACCGCCTCGACGTTGTTGCCGTCGGGGTCCAGGACGAAGGCGCCGACGTAGCCCGCGTGGTATTCGGGGCGCTCGCCCGGCGGCCCGTTGTCGCGATAGGCGGCGTCGGTCGCGAGGCGGTGGAACTCGGTCACGTCGGCGTCGGTCGCGACGGGAAACGCAAGGTGGACGTTCGCGCTCCGCGGACGGCCGTCCGCCACGAGCGCGAAGGAGCGGTTGCCGGCCCAGACGTGGACTCGCCCCTGCCGGCCTTCCCTCACGTTGAGCGAGAGGACCGGCGCGACCGTCTCCCAGAACCGCCGGCTCGCCCCGACGTCCGCGACCCTCAGCCACAGGTGATCGATCGGCGGCCCGCCGGCCTCGTCCCTGAAGCCGGTGCAGGATTCGACGCTGTTCCCGTCCGGGTCGAGGAGAAAGCCGCCGTAGTAGTTCGGGTGGTACTGCGGCCGCAGTCCCGGCTCGCCGTCGCTCTCGTACCCGGCCTCGATCCCGCGGCGCCAGAAGGCGTCGACCTCCTCACGCGACTCCGCCGCGAACCCGACGTGGAGGTTGCGCGTGACGGGGTGGTCGGCGTCGGCCTCCGCGATACCGAAGTCGTCCCACTCGCGGTACGTGCCACCCTCCGGCTCGCGCTCGAGCACCGTGCGGTAGAAGCGGCAGCTCGATTCGAGCTCGGAGACGCGGATGGTGACGTGGTCGAACATCAGAGCAGGAGCATGGCATCGCCGAAGGAGTAGAAGCGGTACCTCTCCTCCACCGCGAGCCGGTAGAGGCGACGCGTCTCCTCGATCCCCGCTAACGCCATCACGAGCGCGAGCAACGTCGAGCGCGGCAGGTGGAAGTTCGTCAAGAGCGCGTCCACGCGCCGGAACTCGAAGCCCGGGGTGATGAAGAGATCGGTACGGCCGGCGAGCGGTCCGCCGTGCGCGAGCGTCTCGAGCACACGCACGATCGTCGTGCCGACGGCGAGGACGCGCTCGGCTGCGCGGATGCGTTCCCACGCCTCCGGTTCGACCTCGTACCGCTCCCCGTGAATCGGGTGCTCCTCGAGCCGCTCCTCGGTGACCGGACGGAACGTGTCGAGGCCGACGTGGAGCGTGACCCGCACCGGCTCCAGGCGCGCGAGGAGCTCCGGGGTGAAGTGAAGTCCCGCCGTGGGCGCCGCCGCCGAGCCGGGCTCGCGCGCGTAGACGGTCTGGTAGCGGGAAGCGTCGACGAGCGGTTCCGTGATGTACGGCGGCAGGGGCGTCTCTCCCGCCGGCTCGCCCTCCAGGCGCAGGCGCCACCGACCCTCGCCCAGGTGCTCGAGCAGCTCCACGGGCCCGTACCGGCGACCCGCGCGCAGCCGCCGGGTCGGGCGCGCGAGCGCCTCCCAGGTCCCGTCCGCGCGCCGCTCGAGCAGCAGCACCTCGCCGCGTGGCGACTCGATCGGGATCCGCGCCGGCACGACCTTGGTGTCGTTGACGACCACGAGCTCCCCCTGTAGCTCGTCCGGCAGCTCGTCGAACGTGCGGTGGCGAACGACGCCGGTCGCGCGTTCGTACACGAGCAGCCGCGACGCGTCGCGCCGCTCGGCCGGGTGCTGTGCGATCAGCTCCGGTGGCAGCTCGTAGTCGAGCTCCGAGAGGTCCATCCGACGCGAGTTCTATCTTCGGGCCCGTGGACATGGACGCGATCGCCCGCGCGCAGCAGCGCATCGAGGACGCGGCCACGGGCCGCACCGACCCCGCAGCGTTCGACGCGACGCTCGAGCGGGCGCGGCATGCCGTGGAGTCCCTCGCGGCGACGACCGCCCGTTTCGAAGCCGGCCTGCCCGAGGCGATCCAGGACGGGCTCCGCCAGCACCTCCGCCCGAGTGCGCGGCACCTCGCCGAGATGCGGGGCCTGACGAACCAGACGATCCGCCGGCTCGAGCGCATCGAGGGAGACCTCCTCGCCGAGCGACATGCCCGCGTCGACGATCTCGCTCTGCTCGTCGACCTCATCGCCTCCAGCTGGCGGAGTGTCGAAGAGCGGCTGACGAAGCTCGAGGAGGGACTGACGCGCGACGGCGCCGTCGTCTACCGCCTCGACGAGCGTCAAGCGGGCTGAGCGACCCGCGTCGGTAACACGAGCACGAAGCGGCTGCCGCGGCCGGGCTCGCTGTGCAGCTCGAGCCTGCCGCCCAACGCGAAGGCGAGCTCGCGCGCGATCGCGAGACCGAGGCCGGTGCCGCCGCCGTCACCGGACCAGAACGGCCGGAAGATCCGCTCGACCGCCTCCGGGGCGATCCCCGGCCCGGTGTCCGAGACCGCCACCTCCACCTCTCCGTTCTGCGCGCTGAGACCGAGATCGACTCGTCCCCCCTCCGGCGTCCAGTGGAGCGCGTTCGAGAGCAGGTTCGTCACGATCTGCAGCACCCGGTCGCCGTCGGTGATGAGCACGGCTCCTTCGCCGAGCTCGAGGTCGTACTCGATGCCCCGCGCCCGCGCCTCCTCGGCGAACGTCGTGTAGGCGCGCTCGCAGAGGGCACGCATGTCGACCTCCTCGCGCAGGAGCGCGAAACGGCGCGCGTCGAGCTTCGCGAGATCGAGGACGTCCCCCACGAGGCGCTCGAGTCGCAGCGCCTCCTCCGAGACCACCTCGAGCGACCGCTCCTGCGCCGCCTCGTCCTCGAACACGCCCTCGCGGAGCGCGGCGACGTGACCGCGGATCGCGGTCAGCGGCGTGCGGAGCTCGTGCGAGACCGACATGAGGAAGTTGCGGGAGAGCTGCTCCGACTCCGAGAGCCTCGTGGTCATCTCGTGGAAGCGGGTGGAGAGCCGCTCGACCTCGCTCCCCCACGTGCGCTCCGGCACGGCCACGTCGTAGTGGCCGGCGGCCACCTCGTCTGCAGCCGAGGCGAGCCCCTCGAGCGGCTGCGCGATCCGGCGAGAGAAATAGAGCATGACCACGGCGGCCACGGGGATGCCGATCCCGAACGCGAGGGCCAGCTCCCAGACGAGCTGCAGCCACCGGCTGCGCAGGGCGGACTCGGGCTCCGCGACGACGAGCGCCCCCGCGTGGACCGGCCCGAGAGTGACGGGCTTCGCGACCCCGAGATAGTCGGTGCCGCCCACGGTGAGATCGAAGGCCGGCGGCTTAGCTTCCTCGAGAGCCCCCTCGGGCAGAGCGCTCAGCGGGAGCTCCGGCAGCCGGCCCGCCAGCAGCAGCCCTCCCGGCACAGCGGGAACCCAGAAGACCCTGTCTCCGCCGAGCGCGAGGTTCAGGTTGTCGACTGCGACGTGTCCGATGCCGGCCTTCTGCTCGTAGAGCTGCACGATTCCCGCCGACTCGCCGCGCAGCTCGGCGGC
The DNA here is from genome assembly GCA_035273125.1 of Gaiellaceae bacterium. Lineage (GTDB taxonomy): Bacteria > Actinomycetota > Thermoleophilia > Gaiellales > Gaiellaceae > Palsa-739. The sequence continues at coordinate 620 of DATEPQ010000159.1, read as the reverse complement.
CGCGTGTGTGCGCGTGTAGCTCTGGAAGAAGCGGACGGCGATGAGGGTCGCCACCACGGCCGCGAGCACGATGCCGAGCAGGAACAGGGCCGGCAGCCGGAAGCGCAGTGATCCGAGCACGGATCCCTACTCTGCGGCGGCGGGCGCAGGGCCGGCCTTGTAGCCGATGCCCCACACGGTGACGATCGGCGCCGCGTCGCCGAGCTTCCGCCGCAGCTGGCGCACGTGGACGTCGACGGTGCGAGTGTCCCCCGCGAACGTGTAGCCCCAGACCCGCTCGAGCAGCTGGTCGCGCGTCAGCACGAGGCCCTTGTGGTCGAGGAGCTCCCAGAGGAGGTCGAACTCCTTGGGCGCCAGCCGAATCTCCTCGTCACCGACGCGACACTCCCGCCGACCGGCGTCGAGCACGAGATCGCCGTGGGTGAGCACACCTCCGTCGGGCTTCGTCTTCCCCGCGCTACGCCGCAGGATCGCGCGCACTCTCGCCACGAGCTCGCGCGGGTTGAAGGGCTTCGTGAGGTAGTCGTCGGCGCCGACCTCGAGCCCGGCGATCTTGTCGAGGTCGTCGTCGCGCGCCGTCAGCATCAGCACGGGCAGCGTGCTCGTCTCGCGAATCCGCC
>DATEPQ010000158.1:0-3833 GCA_035273125.1 Gaiellaceae bacterium | reverse complement strand
CCGCTCGGGAGCTCGACCGTCGGCTGGAGCGCCGCGCGCACGAGCGACGGATCGGGCCTCGCCCACGGCACGCCGGTCAGCACGCCCACGTGTCCCTGCTCGTGGAAGCCGAAGCGGCCCGCGCGGCCCGCGATCTGCGCGATCTCCCACGGTTCGAGGTCGCGCCGCTCGCGCCCGTCGAACTTCGTCGTCTCGGCGAAGAGCAGTGTCTCGCAGGGGAGGTTCACCCCGTGGCCGAGCACGTCGGTTGCAGCGCAGACCTCCGCCCGGCCGTCGACGAAGCGGTCGATCTCCTCTCGCCTCGACGCGAGCGGCATCGCGCCGTAGAGAACGGCGACCCGCCCGGGATGGAGCTGGTTCAGCTCGCCCGCGAGGCCGATCACGGCCCGGCGGCTGAAGGCGACGACGACCGTGCCCGGGCCGAGGCCGTTGATGCCGCGGCGGCCGGCCCAGTCGAGCGGCGCCTTCCGCTCGAAGAAGCGGAGCTCGACCTGCGGGAACGCGTGTCGCACGAGCGGCAAAGCCTCAACCGCCCCGAGCAGGAGGATGTGCCGGTACTCGCCGCCGAGCAGGAGCCGCGTCCACGCCGAGCCGCGCTCCTCGTCCTCGGCCCATTGCACCTCGTCGAGCACGAGCGTCTCGCCGCTCGACGGGGCCATCTCGGCGGTGCAGCAGACGATCGGTGCGCCGGGATTGACCCGCTCCTCGCCGGTTATGAGGCCGACGCCTTCCTCGCCGAGCTCCGCCTGCAGGCGCCGGTGCGCCTCCTGCGCAAGCATCCGCAGCGGCGCGGCATAGACGCCCTTGCCGGTCTCGATCAGGAAGCGGAGCGCGTCGTGCGTCTTGCCGGAGTTGGTCGGACCGAGGTGCGCGATCACCGTCTCGGGCTCGACGCGCCGCTCCGGCAGCCGGACGGTCAGCTCGGAGACGGGTCGCCGAGCGGGTGCGTGCCGCCGCCGATGCCGTTCGCTCCGGCTGGGGCGCTTCTGCCGCCCCCTTGCCACTTAGGCCTCCTAGACCCGCAGGAAGCGGCGGAGGGTGAGGCCGGAGCCCATCGCGCCGAGCAGCAGGCCCGCGGCGAGCAGCGCCAGCGCGTTGAACGTGAAGGACACGGAGTGCACGTCGGAGCCTTCACCACCGCCGATGTGCGGCAGGATCGAGGGCAGGGCGACCGTCTTCCCGAGCACGAGCAGGATCACGGCGAGCAGGGAGCCCACCAGGCCGCAGACGAGCCCCTCGAGCATGAACGGGCCGCGGATGAACCAGTTCGTCGCGCCGACGAGCTTCATCACCTCGATCTCGCGTCGTCGCGCGAAGATCGAGAGCCGGATCGTGTTCGCGATCAGCAGCGTCGAGGCGACCACGAGCAGGATGACGGCGATCAGGAAGACGAGCGAGATGACCTTGGCGATCGTGAGGACGCGCTTCGCCGTCTCGCTCCCCCACCGCACATTGGCGACTGCGGGCCAGCCGGCCGTCTTCACCTTCTTGCCGATGAGGGGCGTGTAGGCCGCCTTGACCGGCGTGACGGTGTACGAGTCGGGGAGCGGATTGCTCGGGAGCAGGATCCCCGACGTGAGGTCTTTGTAGTTCTTCCTCATCTGCTGAAGGGCCTCGGCCTTCGAGACGAAGTCCATCTGCTTCACGCGGGGGTCGTTGCGTAGCCTCGCGGCCACCGCCGCTTCCTGCTGCGGCGTCGCATCGGTCTGGAAGTAGACGTGGACCTGAAGCTCCTTCTGGACATGGTTGCTCCAGGAGAGGACCCACGTGCCAAGAGCGAGGAACAGCCCGAGCAGGCACATGCCGATCAGGACGGTCATCGTCGCGGCGAACGTCGTCGAGAGGTTCATCCGGATCGAGGACCACGCCTCGGAGAACAACAGCCGAACCTGGCTCATTCGGAGGTGTAGCCCCCGCGCCGCTCGTCACGGGAGAGCTTCCCGCCCTCGAGGGCGATCACGCGCTTGCGCATCTTGTCGACCATCTCGCGGTCGTGGGTGACCATGAGGATCGTCGTGCCAGCACGGTTGATGCGGTAGAGGAGCTGCATGATCCCGACGCTCGTGTCGGGGTCGAGGTTCCCGGTCGGCTCGTCGCAGACGAGGAGCGGTGGGTGATTGACGACGGCGCGCGCGATCGAGACGCGCTGCTGCTCGCCACCGGAGAGCTCGTCGGGGAGCGAGTTCATCTTGTTCGCGAGCCCGACCAGCGTCATCACCTCGGGGACCTTGCGCCGGATCGAGGCGCGGCTCTCGCCCTGCACCTTGAGCGCGTAGGCGACGTTCTCCGCAGCCGTCCGGCTAGGCAGAAGCTTGAAGTCCTGGAAGACGCAGCCGATGTTGCGACGCAGCCGCGGCACCTTGGAGCGCCCCAGCCGGCTGAGATCGCGGCCGCCCATGATGATCTTGCCCTGCGTCGGCTCGAGCTCCTTGAGCAGGAGCCGCACGAGCGTCGTCTTGCCCGAGCCCGAGGCGCCGACGATGAAGACGAACTCGCCCTTGTCGATCGCGAAGTTGACGTTGTCGAGCGCCGTGACGTCCGGCTCGTAGACCTTGGTCACGTTCTCGAACAGGATCATCGAGCCCGTGGCCGGCTTGGCCTGCTGCTCGACCGGGCTGGCCTGCCCGTTGGCCGAAGGCTGTGCCACGGCGGAAGCTGGGTGTTCTATCTGTACGTCAGTCACGTCTACCGGTTACGAGTTGGGCGGGCGGTATGCCCGGCGCCGGTGGAGTGCGAGGGCGAAGCGGCCTCCACTCTAGCGCAGCTTTCGGCGATCTACGGAGCCTGTCCTGCAGTTTGCAGCAGATACGCGCGGATGAAACCGTCGAGATCGCCGTCGAGGACGCCCTGCGTGTTGCCGACCTCGTGCTCGGTGCGGTGATCCTTGACGAGCTGATACGGGTGGAGGACGTAGCTGCGGATCGCGTTGCCGCCGAAGCCCATCGAGACGCCGCCGCGCTCGCGGGCGAGCTCCTCCTCGCGCTCCTCCTCGGCCTTCTCTGCGAGGCGTGAGCGGAGGATCTTGAGGGCGGTGTCCTTATTGGCCGACTGGCTGCGCTCGTTCTGGACGGCGACCACGATGCCGCTCGGCATGTGCGTGATCCGGACCGCGGAGTCGGTCTTGTTGACGTGCTGGCCACCGGCGCCGGAGGAGCGGTACGTGTCGATGCGGATGTCGTCGTCGGCGATCTCGATGTCCCCGGCCTCCTCGAGCAACGGCGCGACGATCACCTGGGCGAAGCTGGTGTGGCGCCGGTGCGCCTGGTCGAACGGGCTGAGGCGGACGAGGCGGTGCTTGCCGCGCTCGGCCTTGAGGATCCCGTACGCGTTTTCGCCGCGCACGGTGAAGGTGGCCGACTTGAGCCCGTACTCCTCCCCTGCGCTCGACTCGATCACCTCGGTCCGGAGGCCGCGCTGCTCGGCCCAGCGGAGGTACATGCGCAGGAGGATCTCGGTCCAGTCCTGCGCGTCGGTGCCGCCTGCATCCGACTGGATCGTGACGACGGCGTCGCCGGAGTCGTACTCGCCGGAGAAAAGTGCGTCCTCCTGCAGGCGGGCGAGCTCCCCGCGCACGTCGCGCAGCACCGGCTCGAGCTCCTCGTCCGGGAACGTGCCGGCGCCCTCCTGCAGGAACTCGACGTTCGAGACGAGCTCGTCGTACCGCCTGAGCTTCTCCTGCGTCCGCTGGTGCTCGGCGGAGAGACGCGCTGCGCGCTGCTGGTCGTTCCAGAAGTCGGGTTGCGCGAGCTCCTGCTCGAGCTCGTCGAGGCGGGCCTTCAGCGCGGCGGGGTCAAAGGTAACCACGGACCCAGTCGAGCTGGGCCCCGATCTCC
>DATEPQ010000157.1:0-7029 GCA_035273125.1 Gaiellaceae bacterium | reverse complement strand
ACGGGAAAGTCCTTCGGCACGCTCGCGCGCTTCAGGCCGAGGCTGCCGACCGCCCGGAGCGCGAGCTGGGCCTCGAGCTCGCGCGGGTCGGTTCCCGCTGCGAGTAGCTCGTCCATGCCGAGGTCCTCGCTCGGATGGACGTCGAACAGCCCCAGCTCCCGCAGCCGGGTCGCCTCCATCGAGCTGGCGAAGACGTGGCGGCTGCCGTTCTCCTCGGCGTAGAGGAAGGGATCGGGCACGCCGAGGGGTACCGCCTGCCGCATGTCGGGCGAGCGAAACGAGTCGGCGTAGATCAGGATCGCGTCCGCCACAGGAAGCCGATGCTAGCCGCGGCGCGCCGGTTCCTCAGGCGCATCTCATCGCGACAGGGAATACTCGCGGGAGATGGCCGCGACGGGCGAGAGACAAGACGCCGCCTTCCCGGTCGGCGCCGCGTGCCGGATCGACTCGCGCTCGCCGTGGCGGCTGGTCGCGGAGATCCCGGTCGGCCTCGACCCGGAAGGAATCGCCGTCGACGTCGCCCGGCGGCGGGCGTTCGTGGCGTGCTCGCGCAGCGACTTCGTCTCCGTCGTCGACCTCGAGGCGCACGAGGTGATCGGCGAGATCGGGACCGGCAACGAGCCGATCGACATCGGACTCGACGAGCAGACGGGCCGCGTCTTCACCGCCGACGCGCACTCCGACCAGGTGACGATCATCGACTCGGCGACGCTCGAGGTGGAGACGGCGCTGCCCGTCGGCGGTTACCCGTCCGGGCTGACCCACGTCCCCGAATTCCGGCGGCTCTACGTCGGCAACTCGCTCGGCTCGACGATGAGCGTGATCGACCTCGACACGCTCGAGACCGTGGCGACTGTGGAAGCGGAGCCCGGGGCCGGGGCGATCGGCGTCGACCCCACCCGCGGGCTCGTGGTCTGCGTCAACTTCGTCGCGGCTTCCGCCAACTTCTACGACGCCGAATCATTCGCGGAGATCGGCCGGCTCGAACTCGGCACCGGAACCTGCGCGATCGGGATCGTGCCGGAGCGAGGCGAGGCGTTCATCGTCAACTCGATCGCAGGAACCGTCTCGCGGGTCGACCTCGACCGCATCGAGGTGCTGGAGGAGATCCGCACCGGGTCGGCTCCGGTCGGGCTCACCATGCACCCCTCGCACGACCGCGTCTACGTCACGAACCGTGGCGCCGGCTCTGTCAGCGTGCTCGGCGTGGCCGACGGCGCCGAGTGGTCGCAGATTCCGGTCGGCGGCGGCCCCGGCGGCGTGGTCGTCGACCGGCACGACGGACGGATCCTCGTCGCCAACGCCGGCAGCCAGACGATGTCGATCGTCGAGGACCTGCTCGCGGCGCGTCCGCCGGCCCCGGTCGTCGAGGAGGCGAGCCCGTGGATCGGAAGCAAGCTCCCCGCGTTCTCCCTCGAGGACTACTGGTCCGGAGAGCAGCGCACGAACCACAACTGGGCTGAGAAGAAATACATCCTCAACTTCTTCGCCTCCTGGTGAGGACCGTGCAACGCGGAGGCGCCGTTCCTGGAGGACGTGCGAGTCCGCGAAGGGGCCCGGTCGGGTCTCGAGGTGGTGCTGGTCGACATCTGGGAGGGGACGGAGCCGCGTCCCGAGGTCGAGCGGTTCTGCGAGATGTGGGGCATCAAGGGGCCGATCCTGCTCGACCCCGGCGGCGAGCTCGCCGGGGAGCTCGGTGTGCGCGGAGTGCCCACGAACGTCGTCGTCGACTCCGACGGGACGATCCGCGCCTTCGGCGCTGCGCGGCTCGACGAGCTCGAGCAGGCGATCGACGAGCTGTACGGCCGGGCCTAGACCGCGGCTGCGAGGTCGCGGCCCTCGCGCTCGTTGCGGATGCCGACGATCGCGCCGGTCACTCCCGGGTGCGAGAGCACGAACTCGAGCGCTCCGCGCGTCACGCTGCCGCCCCCGCGGGCGCGCAGCTCCTCGTGCGTCGACGCGAGATCCAGGTCGGCGAAGGGATGGGAGCGCCGGAAGTCGTCTGCGGCGAGATCATCGAGCGAAAAGCCGTCGGTGAGGAATCCGCTTGCAAGCGGTGCCCAAATGATGGCGCCGAGGCCGCGGTCGACCGCGTAGGGGAGCAGATCGGCCTCGGGACCGCGGGTGAGCGCCGAGTACTCGAACTGCAGCGTCGCGACGGGCCCGACCGCGAGCGCCCGCTCCACGAGCTCCGGCGGGTGGTTCGAGAGGCCGCCGTGGCGCACCTTCCCCTCCGCGACGAGCTCCTGGAGCGCGCCCCACGACTCCTCGATCGGCACGCTGCGGTCCACGTCGTGGAGCTGCAGCAGGTCGACGCGGTCCCGCCCCAGGCGGCGCAGGCTCTCCGCGCAGTCGCGCCGGATCGACGCCGGGCTGAGATCCATGTAGTCGTCCCCGTCGTCGCCGGGCACCGTCCCGCACTTCGTGAACACGAGAGCGTCCTCGCGGCGGGCGAGCGCGCGACCGACGACCTCCTCTGCGTGGCCCCAGCCGTAGAACGGCGCGGTGTCGACCCAGTTGACGCCGCCGTCCAGCGCCGCGTGGATGGCGCGCACCGAGTCGGAGTCGTCCTGCGGCCCCCAGTTGACCCACCACTCGCCCGGCCGCGAGCCGATCGGAGCCGTGCCGATGCCGACACGCGAGATCTCGAGGCCGGTCGGGCCGAGCTTCCGCAGATCCATGAGGCTGTGCAACGCCGCTAGGCTCGCCGGTATGCCCCTTCTTCGGGCCGAGGAGGAGACGAAGGTGCGCGAGTGGTTCGCCGAGCTCGAGCGGCCGGTCGAGCTCCTGGTCGGCCTCGGTCCCGAGGAGACGCCGCGCGCGGGGAGCGGCGACGTCGACTTCGGCGCGGAGATGGTGCGCGTGTGCGAGGGGCTCGCGGAGCTCGGCGAGCGCGTGACCTGCCGCGTCGAGGACGAGCCCGAGGGGTTTCCGCGCTTCCCGGCGGTGGCGGTCCGCCCCGAGGGGCGCGACGCCGGCGTCCGCTACGACGGGTTGCCGTGGGGCTACGAGCTTGGGTCGCTCGTCGGGGCGGTCATAGAGGCCGGCCGCGCCGAGCCGACACTGCGTCCCGAGTCGCTCGGCGCACTCAGGGCGCTCGAGAACGACCTCGCCCTGGACGTCTTCGTCACGCCCACTTGACCGCATTGCCCGCCGGCCGTGCTGCTGGCGTTCCGTTGTGCCCTCGCCTCGGAGCGCGTGACAGCGACCGCGATCGAGGCGAACGAGTTTCCGCAGCTCTCGCAGGAGATGGGGGTTTACGCAGTGCCCCGGATCGTGGTGGACGGCGAGCCGCGCTGGGACGGAGCGGTCCCGGAGCCGGAGTTCCTGCGCCGGATCATGGTCTAGCCACGGTCACAGCCGCACGCGGAACGAGCGTCGCGGCCCGCGCAGGGGCGGGCTGAGCGCGACTCGCACGAGGACGGTTCCGCGAAGTCGGCCCCGGTAGCGAAAGACGGCGATCCCGCGGCTGTGCGGCAGGAGCTCGCGGGGCGTCGGCCCCAATGTGGCCTGCCTCCGGCCGCGGCTGATCAGCCACAGCCGGAGCCTGTCTCCCCCGAGCCGCTCGGTCACGTTGCCCCGGTTGACGAGCCGCAGTTCGAGCAGCCGGAGCGGCCCGTCACGGCGAACCGACAGCGCGCGCGCATCGAGTCGCCGCACGATCCGGCCCCGGACTCGGAGGACGACCATCACGCCTACTCGCATGCGTATCCGGACGTGCTTCAGACCGACCGGCCGCGTGGTGAGGAGGGCGAGCGCCGGGTGATCCCCTGGTGCGGCCCGTCGTGAAGGCGCCGCGACGACATGGAGGGTCGCCTTCGCGTGAGGCGCGAGCCGGAACCGCCGTGGGTGCAGGCGGAGCCAGGTCGCGGCACCGCGGGCGGGCCGCACCTGGGGCCTCCCCCGCAGCGAGCGCGTGAATCCTGCCCGCGAGACGTCGACGCGCAGGGCGCGGCGCCCCGGGTTGCGCACGATCACGGTGGACGCCGACGCGCCTTTGAGAGACACCCGGAGCGGGCTGGCACTGAGCCCGATGCCCCGGCCGGCCGCGGCACCCGGGATGGATGCCGCAGCCGTACCGAGGACGAGCGCCACGAGAACGCGTCTCACTTGCCGATCACCGTGAACGTGAGCGTCGCGGTGTAGTGCCCCGCGGGCACGGCCGGCAGCGGCGAGACGAAGCCGACGCTCGTGCCGACCGTGTCGCCGCCGGCCCCGCTCGGGCCGTTCGTGCTCGCGAGCGACAGGTCCGGCGCAGGAGCGATCGGCACCGCGACCAGTGCGGCCGTCCCGACTCCGATGCCGAGCGGCAGATCGTGCGGTACGAAGGCCGTCCGGTGCACGCTGAGCGTGTAGCCGCTGGCGTCGTTGCTCGTCACCTTGACGTTCTCCGGCAGCGGATCCGGGATCGTGCCGGGGATCGCGGCGGGGAAGCTCAGCGTCGGGTGGTCGAGTGCGATCGAGAGCACGGGCTGGATGTCCACGTCGACTCCGGCCGACGCGGTCGATCCGTCGGGCGGCGGCGAGACCGAGCACGCGCTCGCCGCTGCCGACGAGTTCTGCGGGTCGGGAGCGGCGGTCGCGAAGTCGGCCGCGTTGTCGTCGGTGTCGGTGCAGCCGCCGCCCGCGCGTGCGAGCGCGTTCGTCGCGCTTCCCGCCGGCGCCGCACCCGTTCCCTCGTAGTCGGCCGCGCCGCCGTAGCCGACGAGGTCCTCGAGGTCGGAGGCCGCCGAGCAACTTCCCGCGGAGTCTCCGCAGGACAGGGCGGTCGCATCGTCGACGAGCGCGACCTTGCCGCCGGTGGCAGCGAGGTTGGACGTGCCGGTGGCGTCGGCCGGGGGAAGCGTCGCTCCGTTCGCGCCGCCGGAGGCGAGCTGGACGAGGTACCGGGCGCCTGCGGGGATCGTGCCGCTGAGTGCCGTCGACTGCCAGCTCGTGCTGGAGGCGGATGCGTACTGGACGGTCCAGCCGTCGACGGCGACCGGGCTCGCGCCCCGGTTGAACAGCTCGACGTAGTCGTTGGCGTAGGCGGCGCCGCTGTTGCCGCCGGCCGCGTAGACCTCGGCGACGACGAGGCTCCCGGAACCGCTGCCGCGCGCCGAAGCGGCAGCAAGGGGGAGCGCGAGAACCGACAGCAGCACGAGCAGGGGGATGCGTCTCATGGAGCCTCCGATCGGGGGGAAGTGGACGGCCCCCTTGCTATCGCCCGCCGCTTCGCGCCGACAGTGTCCTTTGCGAAGTCGGCACGAAACCGGCACACATCAGCGCGCGACGCGGGTCGCCGACCGGCGGCTAGATTCAGGCGGATGGACGCGCTCGAGCGAGCACGGCAGGTTGCTGCCTCCTGGGACGAGCGCCTGCGTGCAGATCTTCCGGCCGATCTCGAGATCTTCGACGCCCACACCCACCTCGGCACGGACATCGACGGGATGGTCGGGCGGCCCGAGGAGCTCATCGGCTCGATGGACCGATACGGCATCTCGCACGCGTTCATGTTCTGCCTCGACGAGCCCGACCGGCACCCCGGCTTCCGGGCCGGCAACGACCGGACGCTCGAGTTCGCGGCCGGGTCGGACGGCCGTCTGATCCCGTTCGTGCGGCTCGCACTCGACGAGGGGCCGATCGAGGAGGCGCGCCGCTGCCTCGATCTCGGCGCCCGTGGGATCAAGCTGCACCCGCGCGCCCAGAAGTTCCTGCTCAACGACGAGAGGCTCGCGCCGGTCTTCGCGCTGGCCGCCGAGCGCGGCGTCCCGATCCTCATCCACGCGGGACGCGGCCTGCCGCCGATCGCGGAGGGCCTGGAGCGTCTCGTCGACTCGAACCCGGGTGCGCAGCTCATCCTCGCCCACGCGGGCATCGCCGACCTCGCCAACCTCGCGTATCGCTTCTCGGGCAAGCGCGGCGTCTTCTTCGACACCTCGGTCTGGAGCGCGATCGACCTGCTCGGCCTGCTGCGGCTCGTGCCGCCGGAGCAGATCGTCTACGCCTCGGACTATCCGTACGGCCAGCAGCCCGGCTCGCTGCTCCTCTCCTCGCGCGTCGCGCGGGTCTCGGGCTTCGACGACCGGCAGCTGCGGGACATGTTCGCGGGCAACGCGAACCGGATCGCGAACGGCGAGGAGCCACTCGAGCCGTCCCAGCCGCAGGGCTCGGACATCCTGGAGCAGCCGCTTGCGCAGGCGCGCATCCACCAGTACGTCTCGATGGCGATGCCGCTGCTCTTCGTGCGGCAGCCGGACGCCTTCGGCGCGCTCGGGCTCGCGCTCAACGCCACCGAGGAGCCGAACGGCACGCACCGCGAGGAGCTCGGTCAGATCCGGGAGCTGCTCGAGGCGGCGCGCGACCTGTGGCGGACGCTGCCCGAGGCCGACGACGACAGCGAGCGGCGCCTGGTGGCGCGTACCGCCGTGCGGTTGATTCAGATTGCCGACACCGTGGCAGTGACCTCCACATGAGCGAGCTTCGCCTGACCGTGAACGGCGGCGAGCACGTGCTGGACGCGCCGGTGGGGACCAGCCTCGCGCACGTCCTGCGCGAGGAGCTCGGGTTGACCGGGACGAAGATCGCCTGCAACGAGGGGCACTGCGGCGCCTGCACCGTCCAGGTCGACGGCGTGCCGCGGCTCTCGTGCATCACCCTGGCGCACACCGTCGAGGGCGAGGTGAGGACGATCGAGGGCCTGCGCGAGCATCCCCTCGTCGACGCCTTCGTCCGCGCCGACGCCGTCCAGTGCGGCTACTGCACGCCGGGCCAGGTCGTCTCGGCGGCCGCTCTCGTCGCGGCGAACCCGGAGCCGACCCCGGAGGAGATCCGGCACGCGATGGCCGGCAACATCTGCCGCTGCGGCACCTATCCCAAGATCGAGGAGGCGATCCTTTCGTGGCAAGGCTGATCCGCACCGAGAAAGAGGTCGAGGGACGCTTCGAGGAGGTGTGGATCGTCGTCGAGGAGGATCCGCTCGAGCAGTGGCCGGCGGGGCCGCTCGCGGTCGTCGGCCGCGCTGCGCCGCGCAAGGACGGGCCCGAGCGG
>DATEPQ010000156.1:0-20490 GCA_035273125.1 Gaiellaceae bacterium | reverse complement strand
CCGCTCGGGCTCGGCTTCGGCATCGACGACGCCGTGATGCCGGTCGTGCCGATGTTCCACGCGAACGCCTGGGGCTACCCGTACCTCGCGAGCATGCAGGGAGCGAAGCTCGTCTATCCCGGCCCCCATCTCGACCCCGACAGCCTGCTCGAGAACATGGAGCAGGAGCGGGTCACGTGGGCGGCAGGCGTCCCCACGATCTGGATGGGGATCCTCGCCCGGCTCGACGCCGAGCCCGGACGCTGGGACCTCTCCGCGATGAAGGCGATGCTCGTGGGAGGCTCCGCCGTGCCGCGCGCCATGATCGCGGCCTTCGAGGAGCGGCACGGCCTGAAGATCTGCCAGGGCTGGGGGATGACCGAGACCTCGCCGGTCGCCTCCACCGTCGCGCTGCCGTACGACCTCGCAGAGGCGGATGCCGAGACACGCTGGGACTACCAGGCGATGGTGGGCTTCCCGCTGCCGTTCGTCGAGATCCGGGTGCGCGCCGGCGACGAGGACGTGCCGTGGGACGGCGAGGCGATGGGCGAGCTCGAGGTGCGCGGGCCGTGGGTCGCGGCGAGTTACCACGACGCGCCCGACACCGCCGACCGCTGGACGGACGACGGCTGGTTCCGCACCGGCGACATCGTCTCGATCCATCCGCGCGGCTTCATCCAGATCAAGGACCGGTCGAAGGACGTGATCAAGTCGGGCGGGGAGTGGATCTCGTCGGTCGAGCTCGAGAACGCGCTCATGGGGCACCCGGCGGTGGCCGAGGCGGCGGTGATCGCCGTGCCCGACGAGAAATGGGGCGAGCGGCCGCTCGCGGCGGTCGTCCGCAAGGAGGGCGCCGCTGCGACTCCCGACGAGCTGTGGGAGTTCCTCGCGCCGCGGTTCGCAAAGTGGTGCCTCCCCGACCGGATCGAGTTCGTCGGTGAGATCCCGAAGACGAGCGTCGGCAAGTTCCGCAAGACGGCGCTGCGCGAGCAGTTCGCGTCCGAGCCGGCCCGGACGACTTGAGAGCCGCCGTCCTGCCGGCGGTCGACGCGCCGTTCGACCTGCGCGAGGTCGACGATCCGGTTCCGGCGGACGGCGAGGCGCTCGTACGCGTGCGCGCGGCCGGGATCAACTTTCTCGACGTCCTGATCCGGCGCGGCCGCTATCCGCAGATGCCCGAGTTCCCTGCGGTGCTCGGCGTGGAGCTCGCGGGCGAGCTCGAGGACGGGACGCGGGTGATGGCGATGGTGCCCGCGTGCGCATACGCGGAGCTCGTGAGAGTCCCCCGCGCGTCGCTCGTGCCGCTCCCCGACGAAGCTACCTTCGCCGAGGGCGCCGGCTTCATCCTCACCTTCCTCACCGCATACGTTCCGCTGACTCGGCAGGTGCGCTTCGAGGAGGAGCGGACGGTGCTCGTGCACGCCGCGGCCGGCGGCGTGGGCACTGCGGCGATCCAGGTCGCGCGGGCCCTCGGCGCGCGGGTGATCGCGGCCGCAGGCTCGGAGGAGAAGCTGGAGCTCTGCCGCGAGCTCGGCGCCGAGGAGGCGTACGTCTACGAGGAGCTGCCGGACGAACTGCGGGTCGACGTCGTGGTCGATCCGGTCGGCGGCGAGCTGTTCGAGGCCGCGGTCTCGCGGCTCCGCCCCCTCGGTCAGCTCGTGGCGATCGGCTACGCGGGCGGGCTCTGGCCGGAGCTGCAGCCGGCGCAGCTCGTCGGGCGGAACGTCGGCGTGCAGGGCGTCTACATCGGACGCCTCCTCCGCCATGCGCCGGACGTCATCGCGGCTGCCACGCGCGAGCTCCTCGAGCTCTGGAGCAGCCGCAGGATCCGGCCGGTGGTGGGTGCGGAGTTCCCGCTCGGGGACGTCGAGGAGGCGCACGCGCTAGTCGAGTCGCGCCGCAGCGTCGGGAAGGTCGTGCTTCTGCCGTGAGGGCGCTCGTCACGGGCGGCCGCGGCGGGATCGGGGCGGCGATCGTCGCCGCTCTCGGCGACGCGACAGTCCTCGACCTGCCCGAGTTCGACGTCGGCGATCCCGAGGCGTGGCGGTCGCTCGACGGCGAGTTCGACGCGGCCTTCCTCAACGCCGGCGTCGTGACCGCGTGCGGGGACGTCGCGGTGCTCGAGGACGAGCAGTGGCGGCGCATCCTCCGCGCCAACCTCGACGGCGTCGTCTACGGCACCCGGGAGCTCGCGTCGCGGCTCATGCCCGGCGGCGGCTCCATCGTCGCCACCGCGTCGCTCGCCGGACTCACTGCGACGCCGTTCGATCCCGCCTATACCGCCACGAAGCACGCCGTCGTCGGCTGGGTGCGGGCAGCGGCGCCTGCGCTCGCAGCGCGTGGGATCCGGCTCAACGCCCTCTGCCCCGGCTTCGTCGACACCCCGCTCGTGCAGGCGGAGCTGCGTGGGCGGCTCGACGTCCCCCTCATGGAGGCGGCATTCGTTGCCGAGGCGGCGCTGCGCGTGCTCGAGGACGAGGAGACGGGGCGAGCCTGGGTCGTGCAGCCGAACCGCGTCGAGCCGTTCCGCTTTCCCGGCGTGCCGGGCCCGCGATGAGTCCGCGGTCTCGGAAGCCGTGGGGCGAGGCGCCGCCGCCGGATCCCCATGTATGGAACACGCTCCGCTACCGCGGCGTCGAGCAGGCCGACGGGCGGGCGGTGATCGAATGGGATGCGACGCCGGAGTACAGCTTCCACGCTCCGAGCGGGCCGATCGTCCACGGCGGCATGGTGGCCGCACTCCTCGACACGGCGATGGGCGGTGCCTGCTGGACGCTGATGGCCGACGACGAGGACTTCCTCACGGCCGACCTGCGCACCGAGTTCCATCGCTCGGCGAGGCCGGGAACGCTGCGCGCCGAGGGCTGGGTCGTGCAGCGCAACCGGCGGGTGGTGTTCTGCGCGGCCGAGCTGTTCCAGGGCGGCGACCTCGTCGCGAGCGCACGCTGCACGCAGATCGTGCGGAGCGCGCAGTGAGCGATTGCATCGCCTGTGACCTCATGGCGTCCGGCGGCGCGCCCGGCGGCGGGGTCCACGAGACCGCGCACTGGTACACGGACCACTGCATCGGCCCGCTCGGCGTCGGGACGCTGATCGTGAAGCCGAAGCGGCACGTCGTCCACGTCGCCGAGCTCACGCCGGCCGAGGCCGCCGAGCTCGGCCCGCTCCTGCAGCAGGCGACCGCCGTGGTCACCGAGCTCGTCGAGCCGGATCAGGTCTACGTCACGCTCTGGTCGCACGCGGGCGGCGCGCCCGGCCACATCCACTTCGTCGTCCAGCCGGTGACGCGCGAGCAGATGGACACGTACGGCCTGCACGGCCCGTCGCTGCAGGTGCAGATGTTCGCCCTCGACGAAGCCCCGGATCCCGACGCGATGGCCGCATTCGCCGAGCGTGCCCGGGCCGTCTGGCCGTCTGCCGCCTGATTTCGACTGCGGCAACGCGGACAGAACCCGCACATGGTTCTTGCGCTCACCGCCCCGGCCTGGACGGGGATCGTCGTCGGCGGCGGCGTGCTCTTCGTGGCAGTCGTCGAGCTTCTCCTGGTCCGGACGATCGACGACCGGGCGACGCGCTTCGGGATCCGCCGGAGCGTTCGCTTCGGGACCGGACTGGTCGTCCTGGTCGCGCTCGCCGGAATCTGGCACGTCTTCGGCGGCCACATCGGCCTCGTCGTCGGGCTCGGCGCCGCCGGCCTCGGATTTGCGCTGCAAAACGTGATCGGTGCCGTCTTCGGCTGGATGGGGATCCTCGTCAGCGGCATCTTCCGGATCGGCGATCGCATCTCGTTCGCGGGAGTCGAGGGGGACGTGATCGATTTGACCCCTCTCCGCACCGTGATCCTGGAGATGGGTTCGCCCCTCGAGTTCGGGGTCGAAGTGCCCGCCACGACGTGGGTACGCGGCCGCCAGTACACCGGCCGGACGGTGGCGATCCCCAACTACCGCGTGCTCACCGACCCGGTCTACAACTACTCCGGCGTCTTCGAGTACATCTGGGAGGAGCTGACGCTGCCGATCTCGTACCGCAGCGACTGGCGCGAGGCAGAGCGGATCCTGCTCGAGGAGGTACGGCAGGCGTCGGCCTCCGAGGGCGCACAGGAGGCGATGAAGGCCATGGAGCGCCGGTATCCGGTGCCGCACACCGAGGTCGAGCCCGCTGTCTACGTCCGGGCCACCGACAACTGGTGGGAGATCTCGGGCCGCTTCGTGGTCCCGATCCGCACCGTGCGCACGACGAAGTCGGATCTGACGAAGCGGGTGCGCCAGCGCTTCGACGAGGCCGGAATCGAGCTCGCCTCCTCCACCAGCGAGCAGGCCGTGCGCTTTCCCGACGGGCTGCCTACACCGGATACTGCCCACCGGCCCGCCAGGTGAACGACGCTCACTCGCGCCACCCGAGCCGACGCTCGAGGCTCGCCTTCACGTCGGGCCAGTCGTCGTCGATGACCGCGTACCACGCGGAGTCCCGCCGCTCGCCGCCGCGGACCAGCTGGTGCTTGCGAGCCACGCCCTCGAACGTCGCGCCCACCTTCTCCAGCGCCGGACGTGAGCGTTCGTTCGCCGCGTCCGTCTTGAACTCGACTCGGAGGTAGCCCTCGGCCTCGAACGCGTGCCGCAGGAGGAGATACTTCGCCTCCGTGTTCGCGTCCGTGCCCCATGCTCGCGGATGCAGCCACGTGTTGCCGATCTCGACCACGCGATCCTCGGGTCGATCATTGAGGAAGCTCGTGTGGCCGACCAGCTCACCGTCGAGGTAGTGGAGGAAGCCCATGTCCACGGACGCGAAGAAGCGGCGGAACTCGTCACGTTCGTAGCCGTTGAAGCGCATCCAGCGCCACGTGCGCGGGTCCTGCGCGACCGCCCAGAGCGCCTCCTCGTGCCGGGCCTCGAGCGGCTCGAGCCGGACGCGCCGGCCCTCGAGGGCTACGTGAAGCGCCAGCCGTCCCCCTCCGCGAACGAGCGCAGGATGCGCCGCGCCACGACGGCCTTGTGCACCTCGTCGGGCCCGTCGTAGACCCGCCCGCCGCGCGCCATCCGCCACATGAGCGCGAGCGGCGTGTCGTCGGTGAGACCGAGCCCGCCGTGCACCTGGATCGCCCGGTCGAGCACCTCGCCGAGCACGCGCGCGGCGAAGAACTTGATCAGGGAGATCTCGACGCGCGCCTCGTCGCCCTCGTCCAGCCGGTGCGCGGCCCGCAGGGTCATGAGCCGGCAGGCCTGGATGTCGGCCGCCGACTCTGCGATCCAGTTCTGGACCGTCTGCTTCTCGGCCAACGTCCCGCCGAACGCCTCACGCTCGAGCGCCCGTGCGCACATGAGCTCGAACGCGCGCTGCATCTGGCCGAGCCAGCGCATGACGTGGTGGATGCGGCCAGGCCCGAGCCGCTTCTGCGCGATGCGGAAGCCGTCTCCCGGCTCCCCGAGCGTGTTCGAGAGCGGCACTCGCACACCGGCGAACCGCGTCTCGCAATGCGTCCCCCACCCCCGGCCCTCGTGTCCCATCACCGGAATGCGGCGCACGAGCTCGTAGCCGGGCGTGTCCGTCGGGACGAGGATCATCGACGCGCGCCGGTGCGGCTCCGCGTCGGGCTCGGTCACGACCATCACGATCCCGAACGCGGCGCCGTCGGCCCCCGACGAGAACCATTTGTGCGCGTCGATCACCCAGTCGTCGCCGTCGCGCTCGGCGCGCCCGCGCAGAAGCGTCGGGTCGGAGCCGGCCACCTCCGGCTCGGTCATGCCGAAGAAGGAGCGCACCTCTCCTGCGACGAGCGGCCGCAGGAACCGCTCCTTCTGCTCGTCCGTGCCGAAGAGGTGGAGGATCTCGCCGTTTCCGGCATCCGGCGCCTGGCAGCCGAAGATCAGCTGCGCGACGAAGCTGCGGCCGATCTCCTCGTTCAGATCCGCGTATTCGAGGAAGCCGCTGCCCGAGCCACCCGCCTCCGGGGGCAGGTGCGGCGCCCAGAGCCCCGCATCCTTCGCCTTCTGCTGCAGCTCGCGCACGAGCGCCTCGGCTGCCTCGTCCTCCGCCGTCAGCGCGCGTTCGTCCGGATAGACGTGCTCCTCCATGAACGTGCGCACGCGCTCGCGCTTGCCCTCCACAGCGGCGATGATCGCAGACATGCGCGAGGCACTCGAAGCAGTGCTCGGACCGGTCTCCGAGCCGGTGCTGCTGCCGGGCGGCGCGTCGAAGGAGGCGTGGGCGGTGGACGCCGGCGGCGAGCGGCTGCTCGTGCGGCGCGCGGGCGGCGGCGTGATCCACCGGCACACGCTCTCGCTGCGGCACGAGTTCGAGGTGCTGCAGGCGGCGTACGACGCCGGCGTGCGGGTGCCGCGGCCGGTCGCGTACATCGACGAGCTGGAGGGGCGCGAGGCGTTCGTCATGGAGCGGCTCGAGGGCGAGACGATCGGCCGCCGCATCGTCCGGGGCCCGGTGCCCGAGGGCCTGCCGCGCCAGATGGCGGAGGAGCTCGCGAAGATCCACGCCCTGCCGCCCGGACGACTCCCGTTCCTCGAGGCGGCGACGATCGACCGGCTCGTGGACGAGCTCGACGAGGTCGGTGAGCCCCACCCCGCGATCGAGCTCGGGCTCTGGTGGCTGCGCGAGAACCGGCCCCCGCCGCGGGAGCCCGTCGTCGTGCACGGCGACTTCCGCATCGGGAACCTCGTCGTGGACGAGAGCGGGCTCGTCGGCGTCCTCGACTGGGAGTTCGCACACCTCGACGACCCCGCGCGCGACCTCTCCTTCTCGCTCGTGCGCGCCTGGCGCTTCGGCGCGGACGAGCTCCGGCTCGGCGGGATCGGCGACGCGGAGCCGTACCTCGAGCGCTACAACGAGCTGACGGGTTTCGACGTCCGGCCCGAGGAGCTGGACTACTGGGAGCTCGCGGGCAACGTCGGCTGGGCGATCGGCTGCGTGACGCAGGCGCAGCGCCACCTGAGCGGACAGGAGCGGAGCGTCGAGCTGGCCGTCCTCGGGCGCCTCGGCGCCGAGGTCGAGTACGAGATCTGCCACCTGCTCGAGCAGCGAGGCGTCACATGAGCGAGCGGCCGACCCCCGACGAGCTCGCGGAGGCGATCGAGGAGTTCCTCGCGGGCGAGGTCCTCCCCACGCTCGACGACCACCGCGCACGCTTCCGGATGCTCGTCGCATTGAACGCGCTCGGCATCGTGCGCCGGGAGCTCGCGAGGCTGCCAACCGTGGACGACGCCGAACAGCGAGAGCTGGCGGCGCGGATCCGTGCGGGCGAAGTCCCGGCAGGCACGCTCGGCCGAGTGAAGGCCGCCGTCGCCGAGCAGCTGCTGATCGCGAGCCCGCACTACCTCGACCGCTACGACTGAGCCGGCCACGTCATGTCGCAACACGTCAGGTACCAGCTACGGACATGTCTCGGTAACAGATACCGGGACATGCCCAGATGAGCCAGCCGCTTCCTTCCCCAGGCGGATCATTGGGCCGACAAGGCCCAACGCAGACATGTCTCGGTAACAGATACCTGGCCATGTCCGTTAACGGCTACCGGTCGTGGCCGTCGGGCATGAACCCGTGATCGCGGAGCTCCATTCCTGGAGCGCCACGTCCCCGACGAATAAGCTCTCCCCGATGCCGGATCTGAGCGGCAAGGTCGCGATCGTCACGGGGGCCGGGCGAGGGATCGGCCGCTCCCACGCGCTGGCCCTCGCGAAGGCCGGAGCCAGGGTCGTCGTCAACGACCTCGGTGCCGGGATAGCCGGCGAGGGTTCCGACCCCGGTCCTGCTGAGCAGGTCGTCGAGGAGATCCGCGCCGCAGGCGGCGAGGCGTCCACGAACGGCGAGAACGTCGCCGATTTCGCGGGCGCGGAACGGCTCGTGCAGCAGGCGATCGAGGAGTTCGGCCGGCTCGACATCCTCGTCAACAACGCCGGGATCCTGCGCGACCGGATGCTCGTGAACATGACCGAGGACGAGTGGGACGCAGTGATCGCCGTCCACCTCAAGGGCCATTTTGCGCCCACCCGCCACGCGGCGGCGTACTGGCGCGAGCGCTCGAAGGCGGGCGAGGAGGTGCGCGGCCGCGTCGTCAACACCTCGAGCCCGTCGGGTGTATTCGGCAACATCGGGCAGGCCAACTACGGAGCCGCGAAGGCGGGCATCGCCGGCTTCACAGTCATCGTCGCCCAGGAGCTGCGGCGCTACGGCGTCACGGTCAACTGCCTCGCCCCGAACGCACGCACGCGGATGACCGAGGAGACGTTCCAGATGGACGCGCCGCCCGAGGGCTTCGACCCGCTCGATCCCGCGAACGTCTCGGCGGTCGTCGTCGCGCTCTGCGCCGACGAGACGCAGGCGATCACCGGCCAGGTCTTCCACGTCTGGGGCGGCGCCGTCAACGCGCTGCGCGGCTGGAGCGCGCACGAGCTCTTCGCGGCGGAGGAGGGCTGGGAGCCGGACGCGCTGCTCGCCGAGCTGCTCGCCCGCTTCCCGGACGGCGCGTCACCGCCCGGGATGCTCGCCGGGATGCAGTCGGCCGGCGGCCGTTCGCTGCAGGCGGCGGACTGACGTGGCTCTCCTAGCGCTCGACCACGTCCGGCTGCGCTTCGGCGGAATCGTGGCGCTCGACGATGTCTCCCTCGAGGTCGAAGACCACTCGATCGTCGGGCTGATCGGCCCGAACGGCGCGGGGAAGACGACCGCCTTCAACGCGATCACGCGCCTCTACCGGCTCGACTCCGGCGACATCGTCTTCGACGGGCGGTCGCTCCGGCGCATTCGCCCGAGCCGCGTCATCCGCCTCGGGATCGCCCGCACCTTCCAGAACCTCGAGCTGTTCCCGAGGATGACCGTGCTCGAGAACGTCCTCGTCGGCGCGCATCCCGCGACCCGCCTCCAACGGGAGCGCGAGCAGCGGCGCCACGCGCTCGAGACCCTGTCCGACGTCGGGATCGCCGAGCACGCGGAGCGCCCGGCGGCCGGCCTGCCGTACGGGACGCTGAAGCGCGTGGAGCTCGCCCGGGCCCTCGCGAGCCGGCCACGCCTGCTGCTCCTCGACGAGCCGGCCGGCGGGCTCAACCGCGAAGAGGTGGACGAGCTCGTCGGTCTCATCCGCCGGCTGCGCGACGAGCGCGACCTGACGATCCTGCTCGTCGAGCACCACATGCGGCTGGTGATGGACCTCTGCGAGCACGTGCACGTACTCGACTTCGGCCGCACCATCGCGGCAGGCTTGCCCCCCGACGTGCAGCGCGACCCGGCGGTGATCCAGGCCTACCTCGGGGGAGAGCTCGCCGCATGACCGCACGCCCCTCGCCGGCGACCGCTCCCGCCCGGACTTTCCGCTCCGGCGCCGGCAGAGCCGGCACCTCCGCTACTTGTTCGCCTCCGTCGAGCCTACGGCGGTGCCGGGCTTCGCGGTCGCCTGACGCCCCTCGCGGCAGGGTGCTGCACTCGCACCGCTTGGCCGTACTACTTGTACTGTCCTGCGCGGTGCTCGCTTGCCTCCTTTGCGAGCGGCGCCCGAGGAACGCGCGGTGACCGCCCTGCTCGAGCTCGAGGACGTCGAGGCGCGCTACGGCCCCGTCCACGTGTTGCACGGCATCTCGCTCGCGGTCGAGGAGGGATCGGTCGTCGCGGTGCTCGGCCCGAACGGCGCCGGCAAGACGACCACGCTCCGCGCGGTCTCGGGGACGGTACGCCGAGCGGGGAGCATCCGGCTCGCCGGGCGGCCGCTCGACCGCCTCGGCCCTGCCGCCGTCGCACGTCTCGGCGTCGCGCACGTGCCGGAAGGACGCGGCACGTTCTCCGAGCTCACCGTCTGGGAGAACCTCCGCCTCGGCGCCTACACGCGCCGCGGCTCGATCCAGCCCGAGCTCGACCGCGTCTTCACGTACTTCCCCTGGCTTTCGGACCGCCGCCGGCAGCAAGCGGGGACGCTGAGCGGCGGCGAGCAGCAGATGCTGGCGCTCGCGCGCGCCTTCGTGCACCGGCCGCGCCTCCTGCTTCTGGACGAGCCGTCGCTCGGTCTTGCACCCGTGCTCGTGGCGGAGCTGTTCCGGATCGTGCGCGAGCTGAACGAGGAGGAGGGTCTCACCGTGCTCGTGGTCGAGCAGAACGCGCACCTCGCGCTGCAGGCGGCCAACGCGGGTTACGTGCTCGAGGCCGGCCGCGTCGTCCTCTCCGGTTCGAGCGAGGAGCTCCGGGCCGACGACTCCGTCCGTCGCAGCTACCTGGGGTACTAGCGGTTGAGCGCGCAAACCTCTGCGATCGCGGGCCTCCGCGCCCGGGGCTGGACGATCGACTCGAGCGCCGCGACCGTCGTACTGCTCCTCCTCGCCGCCGCCGTCTTCCTTCTCATCGGCTGCCTGCGCAGCACGAACTTCGCCCAGCTGACCGTCCAGGGTGTCGCGCTCGGTGCGGTGTACGGCAGCCTTGCCCTGGCGCTCGTTCTCGTCTACCGCGCCACGCACGTCATCAACTTCGCGCAGGGTGAGCTCGCGATGCTCACGACCTACATCGCCTGGGATCTGATGGAGCACGGCCTCTCGTACTGGGCGGCCTTCGCCGTCACGCTCGCGATCGCCTTCGCGCTCGGGACGGCGCTCGAGGTCACGATCATCCGGCCGGTGCAGCACCGCTCCGTCATCGCGACGGTGATCGTCACCGTCGGCCTCTTCGTCCTCGTCGACGGGGTCGTCAACTGGATCTGGGGCGGCGACTACAAGTTCATGCAGTCGCCGTTCGGCAACGGCTCGTTCACCGTAGGCGGCGTCGTGATCTCCCACCTCTACGTCGGGATGGTTGCGGTCGTGCTCGCCTCCGTCGTGCTCGTCTGGGCGTTGTTCCGGTTCACGAAGCTCGGCCTCGGCATGCGTGCCGCTGCCCTGCGGCCGGCGGCCGCGTCCCTCGTCGGAGTCCGCGTCGACTGGATGCTCGCGATCGGCTGGGGGCTCGCCGCCGTGCTGGGAGCGGTCGCCGGACTGATGGCCGAGCCCTCGCAGATCTTCCTCTCGCCTACGCTCATGCAGCCGATCCTCGTCTACGCCTTCGCCGCCGCCGTGCTGGGCGGCCTCGAGAGCCCGGCGGGGGCGGTGATCGGCGGCGTCGCGATCGGCGTCACCCTGACCCTCATCGTCGGCTACGTGCCGGAGATCAGCTCCGAGCTCCAGCTGCCGTTCGCCTTCGCCGTCCTGCTCCTGATCCTGCTGATCAAGCCCTCGGGACTGTTCGGACGCCGGGAGGTGCGGCGGGTATGAGACGGCAGATTCCCGCACTCTCGGCGCTGCTCGTCGTGGCGGCCGTGCTTTGCGTGCTGCCGTTCATCGTCAGCGACTACAACCTGTCGCTCGCCGCCCAGGTCGGGATCTTCTTCATCGGAATCCTGGGCCTCAACATCCTCACCGGGTACACGGGGCAGATCTCGATCGGGCACGGCGCATTCATGGCGATCGGCGGTTACACGACGGCGGTCATGTCGCGGGACCACCACACGAACCTCGTGGTGACGATGCTGATGGCCTTCGCGATCTGCTTCGTCGTCGGGCTGATCGTCGGCCTACCGGCCCTCCGGCTCTCCGGGGTCTACCTCGCGCTCGTCACCTTCGCGCTCGCGGTCTCGGTCCCCCAGCTCCCGTTGCAGTACTCGACCTTCCTCGGCGGCAGCGGCGGCGTCCAGTCGCACCGGACGGTCGGCAACCTCTGGGTGTACACGGCAGCCTGGGTGTGCTCGGCCGTCCTGTTCGTGCTCGCGTGGCTGATCCTGCGGGGACGGCTCGGACGCGCCTTCCGCGCGGTCCGGGACAGCGAGATCGCGGCGGTGGCCTCCGGGGTCGAGCTCCCGATCTACAAGACGCTCGCCTTCGGGATCTCGGCCGCCTACGCCGGGGTCGCGGGTTCGCTGTTCGTGCTCGCCGCGAACGGCTTCGCGCAACCGAGCGAGTTCGATGTGTTCCTGTCGCTCCAGCTGCTCGTCGGCGCCGCCGTCGCCGGGCTCGGTTCGCTCTGGGGCATCCTCGCCGGAGCGGCATTCGTCGGGCTGCTCCCACAGGTCTCGACGAGCGTGCCGGTGATCGGCGCGCAGCACGGGCGCGACGTCGTCTTCGGGGCCGCGGTGATCCTCGTCATGCTCCTGCTCCCCGACGGCTTCGCGGGATTGCTGACCCGGCTCCGCCGCCTTGCACGCGCTTGAACGGGGGTTCAAACTCCATCAAACAGCTGCGGAAGTCGTCTCACTGGACACAGTCGAAATCGGAGGGCAATCGCGATGCCAGTCAACCGTAAGAAGTTCGCAGCCCTGCTCTTTGCGCTGCTAGGCACGGCCGCGGTGGCAGGCTCGGCTGCCGCGTCGCACACGGGCACGCCGGGCGTGTCGAAGCAAAAGGTCGTGATCGGCGGCACCTTCCCGTACACCGGCCCTGCTTCGCTGTACAAGACGATCCCGGCCGCCGAGCAGGCGTACTACGCGTACGTCAACGCCAAGGGCGGCGTCCACCACCGCAAGATCGTGGACAAGACGATCGACGACTCGTACAACCCGGCCGAGACGGTGCCGGCGGTGAAGCAGCTCGTCGAGAAGGACCACGTCTTCGCGATCGTCGGCAGCCTCGGCACCGCGCCCGGCCTCTCGACCTGGGGCTATCTGAACAAGCGCCATGTCCCGCAGGTGTTGCTCGCCACCGGCGACGCGTACTGGGGCAACTGCGTCCACCACAAGTGTCAGGGGTCGACGAAGCCGTGGACGATGGGCTGGCAGCCGGACTACCCGGGTGAGGCCAAGCTGTACGCGAAGTACATCCTCCAGCACAAGGCTGGCGCGAAGATCGGCGTCCTGTACCAGAACGACGCGTACGGGAAGAACTACCTCGCCGGGCTGAAGACCGGGCTCGGCTCGCACAAGGACCAGATCGTCGACGCGCAGTCCTACAGCGTCACCGATGCGGGTCCGGTGATCAGCGCTCATGTCGGTCACATCGCCGCGAGCGGCGCGAACGTGTTCGTCATCTTCGCGACGCCGGGCGGCGCGATCACTGCGCTCGCCACGGAAGGGCACATCCCGAACTGGCATCCGCTGACCATCAACAACAACGTGTCCGCGAACCGCGTCTTCATGCAGCTCGCGGCGAAGAACGGCGCGGACCTCAACGGCGTGCTCTCGACCAACTACCTCTCGAGCGCGACGACGCAGGCCAATCTGCCGGGCATGAAGCTCGCGAAGAAGATCATCCACAAGTACGCACCCGGCGGCGTGGGCAGCCTCGACGAGCAGTTCGCATCCGGCGACAGCAATCTCGTCTACGGGCTATCAGTCGCATGGACCTTCGCCGACGCGCTCAAGCACGCGGGCAAGAACCCGACGCGGAAGAGC
Organism: Gaiellaceae bacterium; assembly: GCA_035273125.1. Classification (GTDB taxonomy): domain Bacteria; phylum Actinomycetota; class Thermoleophilia; order Gaiellales; family Gaiellaceae; genus Palsa-739. The sequence continues at coordinate 7,172 of DATEPQ010000156.1, read as the reverse complement.
CTCATGCATGCGCTCCGCAACCTGAACGAGAAGAACAACCCGTTCGTCTATCCGGGAATGGTCGTCAGGACCTCCAAGAAGCGCACCTTCCCGATGCAGCAGCTGGTGTTCATCAAGTGGAGCGGGGGTGCCGCCGGTGACTTCCACCCCACCGGCAAGGTCCTCAACAGCGGGCACTAGGGCACCCCGCAGCGGTTCACGAGGGGGAGCTTCGGCTCCCCCTCGGTGTCTCAGGCGAGCTCGGACGCGTCGGTGACCGGCGCGCGGCAGGCGAAGCGCTCGCAGACGTAGACGGCGGGCTTGCCGTCGACGAGCGTCTTGCCCGCGAGCAGCGGGACGTCGTCCGCCGGGCCGAAGGCTACGACCGCGTTCGGGTCGAAGGCACGTAGAGCCGCACGCGCGACCTCGGAGTCCGGCCCGCCGACGACCGCGAGCTCGCGCGGCGGCGAGAGGTGGAGGTCGAGCGCGCAGAGCGCCCAGCCGAACGCGGACGGCGCGCGCGGCAGGAGGTCGCGGACGAGGCGCAGGGCGCCGACGGCCATCCGCTCGAGCTCGTCGTCGCCCCAGATCCGCGCGAGCCGCAGCAGGACGAAGGCGAGCATCGAGCTTCCCGACGGCGTCGGGTTGTCGTCGAGGGTCTTCTGCCGCGCGACGAGCTGCTCCCCGTCCGCCGGCGCGACAAAGAAGCCGCCCCGCTCGGGATCCCCGAAGCGCTCGACCGCGGCGAGCGCGAGCCGCCGCGCCTCCCGCAGCCAGCGCAGCTCGCCCGTGGTGACGTGGAGCTCGTAGAGCCCGTGGGCGACGTTCGCGTAGTCCTCGAGATAGGCGGGATATTTCGCGCGCCCGTCGCGCAGTGTCCGCCACAGGGGATCCGCCGACAGCAGCTCTCCCAGCTCGACCGCCGCTTGTAACAAGTTGTCACTTGCGAGCCTGCGCGCGCCCTCGGCGACGGCGGCGAGCGCGAGCCCGTTCCAGGCGGCGATGACCTTGTCGTCCAGTGCAGGCTGCGGCCGCGCGTTCCGGACCTCGAGCAGCCGCGCCCGGGTCGCCTCGTCCAGCTCACCGCGCAGGATCGAGCGGCCGTCTTCGAACGGCTGCAGTAGTTCGGGCGGCGCGCCTTCCTCCGCCGTCCACGTGTACGTGAGCCCCTCGACGCCGTCGGTGTCGGCGTCCTGCGACGAGGCGAAGCCGCCGCTCTCGAGGCGCAGCTCGCGCACCATGTACTCGAGGGTTTGCTCCGCGACGGTGCGGTACCGCTCCTCCCCGGTGACGACCCACGCGTGGAGATACGCGGGCGCGAGGAGCGCGTTGTCGTACAGCATCTTCTCGAAGTGCGGCACGAGCCACTGCGGGTCGACGGAGTAGCGGTGGAAGCCGCCGCCGACGAGGTCGTGCATCCCGCCCGCCGCCATCCCGTCGAGCGTGAGCCGCACCGGCTCGAGCGCGCCACGCCGGAGGAGGAACTCGAGCACGGATGCGGGCGGGAACTTCGGCGCGTGGCCGAAGCCGCCCCACCGCGGGTCGAGCTGGGAGAGCAGGCCGCGCTCGGCCTCGGCCAGTAGCGCCTCGGTGAGCCGCTCACGCGAAGGCTCGGCCTCGGCCGACCGCCTCAGCGCGCCCACGAGAGCCTCGGCCTGCGCCGCCACGTCCTCGGGGCGCTCCCGGTAAGCGTCGGCCACCGCGCGCAACACCTGCCGGAACGCCGGCATCCCGTGTCGGGGCTCGGGCGGGAAGTACGTGCCGCCGTAGAACGGCTCGCCGTCGGGCGTGAGGAAGACCGTGAGCGGCCAGCCGCCCTGGCCGGTCAGCGCCACGACCGCGTCCATGTAGACGGCATCGACGTCCGGGCGCTCCTCGCGGTCGACCTTGACGTTGACGAAGAGCTCGTTCATCAAGGCCGCGGTCGCCTCGTCGTCGAACGATTCCCGTTCCATGACGTGGCACCAGTGGCAGGCCGAGTAGCCGATGGAGACGAGCAGTGGCTTCCCCTCCGCGCGGGCCCGGCTGAGCGCCTCTTCCCCCCACGGCTCCCAGTCGACCGGGTTGCCGGCGTGCTGGAGGAGGTACGGGCTCGTCTCCTGCGCGAGCCGGTTCATCGGGGGTAGCGTAGGCGCCGATGAGCAGTCTGCCGGGCGGCACCGTGACGTTCGTCTTCACGGACATCGAGGGATCGACCCAGCTGCTGCAGGAGCTCGGGGACGAGGGCTACGGCCGCGTGTCGAGCGACCACCGCCGTCTGGTGCGCGAGGCGTTCGGCGCACACGGCGGGACGGAGATCGACACGCAGGGAGACGCGTTCTTCTTCTCCTTCCCTCGTGCGCGCGACGCGGTGGCCGGTGCGGTGGAGGCACAGCGCGCGCTGCGCGACCACGACTGGCCGGAGGGCAAGGAGGTCCGGGTACGGATGGGCGTGCACACCGGCGAGCCGCACGTGGGCGAGGAGGGCTACCTCGGCCTCGACGTCGTGCGCGCCGCCCGCATCTCGGCGGCCGGCCACGGCGGCCAGATCCTCATCTCCGAGACGACGCGCGCACTGCTCGGCAACCAGCTGCCCGAAGGCGTCGCCGTGCACGACCTCGGGCAGCAGCACCTGAAGGACGTCCAGCACGAGCACATCTACGAGCTGACGATCGATGGACGCTCGCTCGCGGGCCGGCCGCTCAAGACGGAGACGCCGCAGTCGAAGCAGGAGGACATGGCCGCGAGGATGGAGGAGCGCATCAACGCCTACGTCGAGGGTCGAATCGAGTCGGCGATGGAGAAGATGCTCGAGAAGCGTCAGCGCGAGTAGCCGACGACCGTCGCGTGGCGGCGGAACCCGATCGACTCGTAGAGCCCGCAGGCCTCGTCCGAGACGCAGTACACGATTGCCTGGCGCCCGCCCTCCTCGTGCCAGCGCCGCAGCGCGAAGGTGCAGACGGCGGCGCCCAGGCCGCGCCGGCGGAACTCCTCGCGCACGCCCACCGGCTCGAGCTCGGCGACTCCGTTCTCGTCGTCGGGCCAGAGCAGGCAGTAGGCGGCGAAGCGACCGTCCGGCGCCTCGACGACGCAGTCCAGGGAGGTGCGGTACGGCCACGCCGCCTGGACGTTCGCGAAGCTCGACTCGGTGACGAGTGACGGCGCCCAGACGTCCCGGTGGATCGCGACCCGCTCGGAGAAGTCGGCGTCCTCCATCGTTCGGAACCGGAAGCCCTCGGGCAACGGCGGGATTTCGGGAGCCTCGGGGAGGTCGCGGGCGAGGAAGTGCATGACCGAGCCCTGGCGGGTGAGGCCGGCGTCCTCGTCCGGGGTGAAGCCGTGCCGCTCCAGCGCGTCTCGCACCTCGGGGTCGTCCTGGAAGGAGCCCGTCCTGCGCGCGGCGGGCTCGGCGAGGATCTCGTCGAGCAGGTCGAGCCGGTCTCGCCGGATGTCGAACTCGAGCAGCCCGCGGTCTCCCTTGAGCCACGACCAGGCGACGGTGCGGTCGCCGTCCCGCCAGACCCGGAACGTCCACTCGTCCTCCCGCCCCTCGTGCTGGCGCAGTCCCCAGGTGACGTCGCCGACGTGCCAGGGCGCACGCACGCCGAGCTCGCGCCGCTGCGCGAGGGCGAGCTCGTGCATCGCTGCGATGATCTGGGGCGTGAGTCGCACGTACGAGGAGCTGGAGGTCGGAGCCGTGTACCGAAGCCGCTTCGGGCGCACCGTACTGGAGGCCGACAACGTCTGGTTCACGCTGCTGACGCTGAACACGAACCCGATCCACTTCGACGCCGAGTACGCCGCGACGACGGAGTGGGAGCGGCCGCTCGTCGACTCGACGTTCACGCTCGCGCTCGTCACGGGCCTGTCCGTTGCGGACGTGTCCGAGCGCGGCGTCAACCTCGGCTGGCGCGAGGTGCGGTTGCCGGCGCCGGTCTTCGCGGGCGACACGATTCGCGCCGAGACGGAAGTGCTGGAGAAGCGGGAGTCGAAGTCGCGGGCGGGCTTCGGCATCGTCACCGTCCGCACGCGCGGCCTCAACCAGCGCGACGAGGCCGTGATCGAGTTCGAGCGGTCGATCATGCTGCCGCTCGGTGGCGAGTGAGGAGGAGGGCGGGCGGATTGCTCCCGCCCTCATCGCCCTAGTAGATGACGTTCGGGTACAGCAGCCAGCCGAGCAGCGGCGCATTCGGCTCGGCCAGATCGAGCCCGTTCACGAGCGCGGCATCGGTGGGGTCGACCGTGAGGCCGGATGGCAGGCCGACGCTGCTGGTCGAACCGGTGACGCTGGTACCGGCCTGCGGGTCGCACGCCGCGGCCGACGCGTTGCCGTTGTCACTGGCGCTCGTCCAGCAGTGGTCAGTGCCGTTGACCTGGACGTCGATGTTGTCCAGATAGACGAAGCCGCCGACCAGTCCCTGCTGCTCGCAGCCTGCGGGCGGCGGGTTCGCGACGTCGGTGCCTTCGTCGAACACGATCGCCAGCCCGGTGATCGTCAGGTTCGCGGGGTCCTGCCCGGTTGCTGCTTGGATCGCGGTTCCCGGCGATAGTTGAGCGTCCTTACACCAGCCGATGCCGTTCGTCGTCGCTCCGGTCTGGGTGTGCTCGGCTGCGTTGCAGCCGAGGAAGACCGTGTACCGCGCCCCCGTGCTGTCCTGGACGCCGATGTCCCAGCGCGGTGCGCCGGCACCGCAGTGGCCGTCCTCGCGGTGCCACCAGGAAAGGCCCGTCAGCTCGCTGGCCGGAACTCCCTCCAGGCCGTTGATCACCGCAACGCCCGCCGCGACGGTCGCAGTAGTGGTCTTCTTCTGGAAGTAAAGAGCCTGGTTGGCGTTCCCCTGATCATCGGGCGTGCCCTGCTGCGCCTTCCAGGCTGCGTAGGACATGGTCCCGAAGCCCGCCGGGTGAAGCGTGTACGAGGAACCCGCCGTCGCCCCGCCTGCGAGCGCGAGCGCAAACACCGCCGCGCAGGCAGAGATACACACGTACCGCATGTCGTGCACCTCCCTTGGGTCATGGATTCGTGCCTTGGACCGGAGTCCCGCGCGGGAGGCGGCCGATTGGTCGCGTTCCCATGCTTCGCGAATCGAACCGAATCCGATGCGAAAAATTCCGCTGTGAGCGAAGTTTTTCGAGGCGCCAGAGGTTTAAGGACGCCTCGAAACCGGCCGACTGACCGGTCAGTCAACCGAGCGCAGTCCGCGCTGCGCCTCGCTGTGAGGTAGGAAACCGCTGTGATCGAGACCGGACGGCACGACGTAGCCGCGCTCGCGGATCGTGAGTGGCTGCAGGCGCCGCGCCTCATCTCGCTCATCGCTCCGGGGAACGACCGCTCGAAGCTGGTCGCGGAGCGGCTCGGCGCTCGTCCCGAGCAGACGGTCCAGCTGCCCGGCCATGGGCCGCACTCGGTCTGGGTGCATCCGCGGTGACGGAGCTCCGTCCACTCGCCGGCACGAGCGTGATCGACCTCACCTCCTCCCTCGCCGGACCGACCGCAACGCAGCTGCTCGCAGCGCTCGGAGCGGACGTCGTCAAGGTGGAGCCGCTCGGCGGTGACCATGCCCGCGCGTGGGGCCCGCCGTTCCTCGAGGGAGGCGGTGCCATGTTCCTCGCCTCGAACGCCGGCAAGCGCTCGCTCGCCGTCGACCTCGGGGAGGAGCGGGGCCGCGAGATCGTGGTGCGACTCGCCGACCGCGCCGATGTGTTCCTCCAGAGCCTGCGGCCGGGGGCGGTGGAGCGGCACGGACTCGGCGCGTCCGACCTCCGGCGGCGCAACCCCCGGCTCGTCCACTGCTCGATCGGCGCGTTCGGCTCGCGCGGCCCGCTGAGCGAGCAGCCGGGCTACGACCCGCTCGTGCAGGCGGCGTCGGGGATCATGAGCGTGACGGGCGAGGCCGAAGGGCCGCCGGCGCGCGTCGGGGTGTCGCTGGTCGACCTCGGCACCGGCGTCTGGGCCGCGCTCGGCGTGCTCGGTGCGCTGTACGAGCGCGACCGCACCGGCGAGGGTCGCACCCTCCAGATCTCGCTCTACGAGACCGCTCTTTCGCTGCTCGCGTACCAGCTCGTCGGCTTCCTCGGCGCCGGCTTCGTACCGGGCCGCGCCGGGAGCGCCTTCCCGCAGATCGTGCCGTACCAGGTGTTCCCGACGCTGGACGGCGAGCTGATGATCGTCGCGGGGAACGACAAGCTCTTCGCGGCGCTGTGCGGCGTCCTCGGCGTGCCGGAGCTCAGCGAGGATCCGCGCTTCCGCACGAATCCCGACCGGGTCGTGAACCGGCCCGACCTGCTCGCGGCGCTCGAGGCGCGGACGAGGCAGCGGGAGTCCGCGGAGCTGCTCGACGCGCTCGTCGCCGCAGGCGTGCCCGTGTCGCCGGTCCTCGACGTCGGAGAGGCGGCACGGCATCCCCAGACGGAGGCGCTCGGGATCCTGCAGTCGCTCGGAGACTTCATCACGGTCGCGGCGCCTCTTTCCGCCGACGGCGAGCGGGTGCGCCATCACGCGCCTCCCCCGCCGCTCGGCGCGCACACCAGGGAAGTCCTCGCCGAGGCGGGCTACTCGGCCGCGGAGGTCGTCGGCCTGGTCGAAAGCGGCGTGGTCTACGCCGGAGGCCAGGCGCCGGCGCGATGGACGTAGCCCTCCAGCTGCCGGCCGAGCACGCCCTCGAGCCACTGCGAGACGCCGACGAGAGCGTCGAGGTCGATGCCGGTCTCGATCCCCTCCCCCTGGAGCAGGTAGACCAGATCCTCCGTCGCGACATTGCCCGTTGCGCGCGGCGAGAAGGGACAGCCGCCGAGACCGCCCGCGGAGGCGTCGAGCACGCGCGCGCCCGCCTCGAGCGCGGCGAGGCAGTTGGCGTAGCCCGTGTTGCGTGTGTTGTGACCGTGGAAGCCGGCGGCGCGCGCCCTCTCGACCAGCGCCCGGACCTTGGACGGGGTCGCTACGCCGATCGTGTCGGCGAGGACTACCTCCGCCCGACCCCCGAAGCGTGACGCGAGCTCGGCGACCGTGCCGGGATCGACGCGCCCTTCGAACGGGCAGCCGAACGAGCAGGAGATCGTCACCGTCGCAGGCGTCTCGCCCGCCGCGCCGAGAATCGCCTCCGTACGCTCGATTGCTTCCGCCAGCGTCGCGTTGCCGTTGCGGAGGTTGAAGGCCTCGGTCGCAGCGAAGGTGACGTTGACTCGATCGAGCCCGACAGCGGCGAAGCGCTCCC